>JADWMI010000429.1 GCA_015767395.1 Bacteroidota bacterium
GATTTCACTACATATGGATATTGATCACTCAAAATTTTAATACAGGTTAAATCTGGATTTCTATCTACCCTTAAATCCTCCAATTCGAGATTGTTACTTACATCGAGACTTGTAAGTAAATTACTTGATATATAAATGTGCGTTAAACTAGTATTATTTTCAAGATCAATCTGTTGAAGTTTATTGCCAGAAATTAATAAGGTTTCTATTGATGTATTGGTACTAAAGTCTACTGCTTCAAGTTTATTTAATATTGCGAAAATGTTTCTTAGATTTACTGCTCCATTGGTATTTATGGATTTCAAATCATTGTGACTAATGTATAAGACTTCTAATGATTCATTATGAATACTAAATTCCTCCAAGTAATTAAAAGATAAATTCAGGTTTTTTAAATTTATTGCGCTTGTTAGTCCGCTAATTGAGCTACTTAAACTAAATTCATTAGACTGAATATCTACCAAAATTAAATTTGGGTTGTTACTAAGGTCTATACTGGAGATCTTATTCCCTGAAAGGTATAAGGTATCCAATAACCTATTATAACTTAAATCAACACTCTCTAATTTTTGATTACCCGCAGACAATAGCTTTAAGTTTACAAAGCCTTCAATACCAGTCAAATCTCTAATCTCACCAAAATTAGCGAAAAGATTTAAATCCAAAACACTGACTTTCTCCGCATCCGACTTTAACATTTGTTGGTTAACAATACCATCTGAATCTATACCTTGCTCAACTAATTTTATTTCAAAATGAGTATCTGGAATACTTAAATAAGTATCGTTAACAGGTTCTGTTGGATTTGAATCGTCACTTGAGCACGATACAGTGAGAATCAATGCTAAAATAAAGATTAAGTAGATGGTTTTATTTCTGTCAAAATTAACTTTCATTTTTATATTTTTAGTTTGAATCTATAAGACTATTAAAAAGTTAAGCAGTTACAGCAGAATATTAGATTTAACATTTTTTTTGGTTTTCTGTAGAATTATTGCTAACGGTTTGCGTATAAAAAAAGTTGCGTTTTTCTAACCCAAGTTCTTGTTTTTAGAACTGGGTAGCAATTTTTTCTATGCGCTGTTGTTTTTAGTATTTATTTCAATTTTCATTATACAATTTTTTAAATACGGAGTAAGTCAGCCGCCACCATAAATTGTCTCCAAGCTGCTTGCTGTATACTTCTCATTGGGTTTGCCTTCTGCAAAATACACCATTGGCTTATAGGTTTGAACATAATTTCTTATCAATGGAGCTAGACTATCTGCCATTTTCACATACCTATCCTTTCTTCCTTTGCTGTTCTTTACCGCCACCTGATTACGTTGAATATCAATATGCTTTAATTCTAGGTTGATTAGCTCTCCAATTCGCAGTCCACAAGAATATAGCAATGCCAATATGGCTCGGTGCTTTAGGTTCTTGGTGCATCGGAGTATTTCTAGTACTTCTATCTGAGACAATACAACTGGCAAAAACCGAGACTTTCTAGGTCTGGTTAAATTAAGATCTTCAATACCGCATTCTGGATAAAATACTTTAAACAGCTTTATAGAGCTAATGAATTGTCGATGAGTGCTAATACTATACTTTCTTGGAATAAATACATCCTCAACAAATTTTTCTATATCTCGATTGGTGGATTTAGATATTGGTTTATTTTTGAGATATTCCAAAAAATCAGCAATGAAAATACCATAAGTTTCAGTAGTACTTCTACTATAGCGTTTTCCTTCCAAATACTTGATAAAAGAATCCAAAACATCTTTATTTTCTTTAGTCAAATTCCTTTCTATCCTAATGTTTTTAATCTTTGGAGAATTGTATAGGGAGTCTGTTTCAATAATTGGAGTAATACCTTTAAATGTATTTTTAATAAGTTTTAGGTTAGCTGGAGAGAAATCTCCATACCAACACTTACTTGATTTGCTCCATTTAAATTTACCCAATCCACGAATAATTGACAGTAGTTGGTCATTATACTTAAAATAAAGTTGAACTGAATCAATATTCTTGATTGCATCCCTTTTCAAGGTAATAGAAGGTGGGTTATCATTTTTCATAGCAACTCAAAATTAATAAAATATTTTGGAATTAAATATTTCTAATAAATTTTTTATTAATTGTAAATAGTATTATCTTTATTTTTATAAATATTGTTTAATTTACCGTAAACAATTCCGTAAACGATTTAAGTAAAAATAAGCTAAATATAGCGTAAAATAAGGGTTTTGTTCAAACTCATAACCCGAAGGTCACTGGCTTGGTTTATCCCGAGCGAAGTCGAGGGGAGTCAAGTCGAGGGGAGTCAAGTTCCCGCTACAAAGCTTAACGCTAATGAATAAACGGATTGTTTGCTACAATCCGTTTTTTTTATGTCTTCAATTTCCTTATTTTTACGTGCCGTAAACAAAATAGTTCACATTTTGCAAACTCTAAACACATCAGGTATTGAAATGTTATTTTTGTTAATTGTCTTAATTACACCGATAGCAACAGAGTCGGTTATAGCAAAAATGGTATCTGTTCTGTTTTTTGCCAGTTAAGAGC
>JADWMI010000121.1 GCA_015767395.1 Bacteroidota bacterium
TACTAGTACAAGGGCCTTTAATAAAAAATAGTCATCCTATGTTTGTATAAGTGTTAATTTAGACACTCAACCAGGAAAAGTTAAAAAGGTAAAATAATATTTCCTTTTTGGGTAGAACTAGAAAAAATTTAAAGAGCGACTCCTTAAATGTCAGAAACAAAAATAAATAGGTGAAATGGGTAGCTGTGTTAAATATTATAGCAATTAATTATAATTTGAAATCAATCATATAAAAATTTTATATGTCAAAATTCAAATCTTTACAGGTTTTATCAATAGTATTATAAATTAACGTTAAATAACTAGTAGATATTCAATTGTTTAATTAAAAAAAGTAAATTTGCCAAACGTACTATTTTTTTAATTTAATCGTTATAAAATCACCAATGTTATTCTAAATGAAAATATATCTTTTCCTTAGCCTTATTACTATTTTTATTAACAATGATTTTCCTATAAATAATGAGAAAACAATTGTTAACCCCATTAACAACTCCGCAGTAATTTATGAAAACATAGGAGAAACTTCCCTTTCTTTTAAAGCCTTTGATTTGGCTTTTAAAGGTTGGAAAAAACTAAAAACGAAGGCGAACCTAAAAGAAAATATGATAGTTGTAGTTGATTTCAGCCAACCTTCGTCAAGCAAAAGGTTTTACTTAATTAATATGAATTCTGAAAAAATTATTTACAATAATTATGTAGCGCATGGGAAAAATTCGGGAGTGTTAAATGCTGAGATTTTCTCTAACAAACCGAGCAGTTATCAAAGTAGCTTAGGTTTTTTTAGAACTGGGGAAACGTACTTTGGAAAACATGGACTCTCCTTAAAATTAGATGGATTAGAAGAAGGAATAAATCACCTTGCTCGACAAAGAAATATTGTAATTCATTCTGCCAATTACGCTGAAGAATCTTTTGTTAAAAAGTATGGTAGATTAGGAAGAAGCTTTGGTTGCCCCGCATTACCGAAAGGAAACTACAAAGAACTAATTCATCAAATAAAAAATGGCACTCTTTTGTTTATTTACCACCCAAAAACAGAATATCTAAATAACTCTTCTGTTTTAAATTAGAAATTTGTAATTTACTTTTTTAATCTAAAGTAAACTATGAATCGATTTATCACGCTATTTTTTTGCTGTTTTTTTGTTATTTCAATAGCACACTCCCAAGAATCAAACTCAAATAATAACATTGATCAAATTGCGATTAAAGCGCTAATAGACAAACTTGAAAATAATAAAACTGTTAAAATTGATGGTGAAAAAGTCACTGCTAAAAGTTTTCTAGCGAATCTTTACAAAAAAAACAATTATTCACTTCTTTGGACGAGTTCAAAAAATATTAAGGATCTTATTAAAATTATAGATGATTCATATTATGAAGGATTAAACCCAAAAGATTATCATATTGAATTTATAAAAACGAGGGCTTCTAAATTAAGTAATAGTTCCAACTCACAAGAAAAGGCTGAATTTGATATTGTTCTTACAAATGCAATACAAACGTATGCAGCACATCTTATTCAAGGAAAAGTTCATCCAACTAAATTAAATCCTTCTTGGAATTATGGTCAGCGATTAATTCCAGATTCTGCAGAATTTTTATTTTTAGATCATTTAGCAAATGAAAACCTTATTGAAGGTATAAATAGTATTAAAACTGAAATGCCAATGTATGCCAAACTGAAGAAATGGTTTGTAACATACGATTCCATATTAAAAGCTGGCGGCGACATAAAACAACTTGAATATCCTGAAAAAGCATTAAGAATAGGTGACACCTCATCAGTTGTTACTAACTTAAAATTGCACCTTAATAATTACGGTATTTCTGTTGAAAATACAAGTCAAATTTTTGATGAGGAGCTCGATCTTGCATTAAAAGAGTTCCAACAGCATAATGGACTTGATGCTGATGGAATAGCCGGAAAAAAGACATATGATGCCTTAAATCTATCACTTCAAGACAGAATGGACAAAATTCGAGTAAATCTTGAACGTTGTAGATGGCTTAATAACGAAATTCCCTCAGATTATTTATTGGTTAACATTGCTGATTTTAATTTGTATTTGTGGCGCAACCATAAGGTGGTTTATAGAAGTAGAGTTGTTGTTGGGAAAGAAAAACACGCAACACCTGTTTTTACTTCAGACATAAAATACGTTGTTTTTAATCCGACTTGGACAATCCCTTATTCCATTGCTACTAAGGAAACATTACCAAAACTAAAAAAAGATCCGAACTATTTGAAAAAGCACAATATGACATTGCTAAAGAATGGGAATGTTGTAGATCCTTCAAACTTTAATTTCAATGATTATTCTACAAAAAGATTTCCATTTACTGTACGTCAAGAACCAGGTTCTAACAATGCCTTAGGACAAGTTAAATTCATTTTTCCAAATAAATATTCAGTTTATTTGCACGACACGCCTTCAAAAGGGTTTTTTAACAGGAGCGAAAGAACTTTTAGTCATGGATGCATTCGTGTTCAAAACCCGCTCTTATTAGCTGAACAATTGCTAAAAGATATAGATTATGATCAGAAAAAAATCAAAGAAGTTTTAGATACAAAAAAAATAACAAATGTTAACTTAAGTAAACCATTACCAGTTATGTTAATGTATTGGACCTGTTATGAAAACGAAGTAAATAACCGATTGTATTTTTTCTCAGATGTTTATAAAAGAGATGAGAAACTATTAAAAGAGCTTAATGAGAAACGATAATTAAAAGAAAAAACTTTTGTTTTGCTTAATGAACAACAGCCTACATAATTATTGACGGAATGCCTGGAGCGATAACCATTGCAGAACCATTCCGTAAAGAAGCAATAGCTCAGACTTTATATTACAAATGGAGTAAAGACTTCATGGAAGCTGGTATTTAATTATGTTAACACCTTCATTTATGATTAACTTGTTTCAGCAAAATAAATATAGTTAAAAAAATAAGTTTATAAAAATCCAACAAATTTCCCGAGTACAAATGTCAATTTGTTGCTATGATTTTTATTTAAAAATGGAAAATATTTAGATGTTTTTGGTTTATGTATAATATAAGTTTTGTGGTAATATCACAGCAAAATTTTTATTAAATAATATTTTTAAAACAGTTGTATTGCCTTATGATGCTTTTGTTTAATATATTCAAATATTTATTAAACTAAAACATAAGATATTCACTTCAGGAAAAGGTTTATTTCTTATAAGTTGCTGTCGCTTTTGGAAAAAAAAATAATATTATCTATTTTAATTTTTTGCCTTCTCCAATTGCTAAAGCAAAACCTAAGCCAAAAAGCAGCGTTATCAGTCCTGCGAAATATGGTATTAAATCAATCATCTTTTGTGTTATTAATTAATTTCAGGTAAATTCCAAATGCTAATATTGAAGGAACCCATAGCCCAATAAAAGTTGCGTCTGCTTTTTCTCCCTGAAAATAGAGCGCTTCTGAAAATATCAACGTTAGTAAAGCAGCAACAAATAGGAGTTTGTCTGTGATTGTAAATTTTTTAAACATGTTTATTCTCTTTAATTTTTTCAATTTTATTTAATATATCATTTGCTTCTGATATTTTATCATCACTCATTTTACGATTAATCGAAGATAGTTTAAACGCTTCTTCAAGAAGCTTTTTATACTTTATACCAAGTTTATCAACTTGTGATGTTTTTTTAAATAACCTGAACATTAATTATAATTTTGTTTAACAAATATATCTAAAAAGTTGAACAAAAGCAAATATTTATTATATATTTGTCAAGAAATTAAATATATAAAACTTTAAATTATGAAAAAATTAGTTCTTATTTTAACAATTACACTGACTGTAGCCTTTTCTAAAAATGCTTTTGCTCAAGAAACAATAGTAGATGTTGCTGTTGGCAATGAAGATTTTTCAACATTAGTAACTGCTTTAAAAGCTGCCGACTTAGTTGGTGCTTTACAAGGAGAAGGACCATTTACCGTTTTTGCTCCTACAAATGAAGCTTTCTCTAAAATTGATTCTAAAGCATTAAGTTCTTTATTAGAAGAAAAAAATCAAAAAGCATTATCTAATATTTTAACTTATCACGTAATATCTGGAAAGATAGCTGCGACTGACGTTCTAGCTGCCTTAAAGAAAGGGAATGGTACGGTAGAATTAGAAGCCTTAAATGGTCAAATGTTAACTGTAATGCAAAAAGATGGTAAAATTTGGTTGAAAGACCTAAATGGTAATTATAGTGAAATTATCGCTACAGATGTCATGGGTAGTAATGGAGTAATTCATGTAATTGACACTGTTGTAATGCCTAAGTAATTTTGAATTGTTTGTAAAATTGAAGCCTCGATTATTCGGGGCTTTTTTATTTTGACACAATTTTTTTTACTATTGTATTATTTTGTTTTAATATTGACAACCGATAACGAATGATTATAATACCTTGAACATCAATAAATCAAGGTGAAAGTGTTTTCCCTTCAAGATTTTTATAACTATGTACAATCTAACCAACTGCTTAAACTCCAAATCGGTTAAGTAGATAAAATTTCACCTTCTTTAAGAGCAAATATTCAGCTCAGTCGATTTGCATAGTAATATTTACAAAAAATGTCTTAAGTTTTAGTTTGGTTTTAATCGTTTTTCAGAAAAAGGAATTATTAATAAGTGATTTTCAATATTTGGAAGTGTTTTTCACGTGTTTTCGAGATTAACTTAACAGGGAATTTTAAAAATCAGCAATGTTTTAAGAATATATTTTCAAATGATTAATTATTTGTATTGATGAAAAGTAATAAATATTTCATGTTATTTGATTCAGTTGATAAACTTAAAATTAATTAGTGAGGTAATAAACATTATGTAATAGAACGTCACAACAATGAGTAAAAAAAGGCAATCAAATTGTATAATGAAATAAGATTACACCGATCTTTGGATTATAAACACCAAATATGGTATATAAATTAACAGCGTAAATCAATTTTTAACCTGTAGCCATATTTCAGGACGAGACAATACTCCCGGTCTTGTGTAAACCTCTAAGAATGTTTGGTAACGTATATGCTAAAAAATGTAAGGGGACGAAAAAATATATCGTTCTAATTACACGATAAGCAAAAGCTATGTATTTGGAGTGTTCGATATAGTTATTCTACTTCAATTTATCCGCTTAACCCTTATGTTATTTTAGGGTATGTTGGGTGGCGTATTTAGTTAAAATTCTCTTTATTAAATTGTTATAATCTATTCCTGTTTCCTGGCTAATTTAAAATTCATTTAATATTTTTAATAATTACATCAAAAAAATTGATGAAATTAGTCCTATCTATCATTACATTTGTTATGTTAACAAAGTTCAAAATCATGAAGAATCACGATAATGACTCCATACCAATTTTTGTTGTCTCTGGTGGTAAAGGTGTAACTGGACATACTATAGTTGAAACTTTAATTATTCAGTATCCAGAAAATAGATTAAAGGTTAAAACAATTCCTGATGTACTTACAGAAAAGGAGGTTATCGATGTGATTAAAAAGGTTAAAGAAGCGAATGGAATACTTTCTCATACAATGGTAAATTCTGATTTACGCATTTTTTTGATTGAGGAATGTAAAAAACAACAAGTAAGACAGGCAGATCTTATGGGAAGTCTTGCAGATATAATAGAAAATGATTTCGGATTACAATCTGTTAAAACTCCAGGTCTTTATCGTAGAATTAATGCCCAATATTATAAGAGAATTGAAGCTATAGAATATACACTCAATCATGATGATGGACTTAATACACAGAAGCTATATGATGCAGATATTGTTGTCACAGGTGTTTCGAGATGTGGAAAAACACCATTAAGTGTATATATGTCAATGTTTGGATGGAAAGTAGCAAATGTTCCACTTATAAAAGGTATCGATCCTCCAAAAGAGTTATTCGAAATTGATAAGAATAGAGTTTTTGGCTTAAATATTAACTTAAACCATTTAATTATCCAGCGACAGAAACGATTGAAGGATTTGGGTAATTTATCAAACATGAATTACGTTGACCCAAAATTTGTTAGTAAGGAACTTCAATATGTGAATTTTATATTTGAAAGAGAAGGATTTACAAAAATAAATATTACTAATAAGCCCATTGAATCTAGTGCAAATGAAATAATTGGTCTAATATTTGACAGATTTGACAGCGAAAATCACAATAATCCGCATTAACACCTAAGACCTATAAATGACGTTTCAATTAATAACAACGCAATTCTCCATTATTTAAATTTAATACTTTTTTATTTTAGAAACATGCTATATAGTTGGATTTAGCAATTTTTTTATTAATTGTTTACAATATGTTATAGCTAATTATTGTAGTCTGCCCAAACTCCAAAATGATTCATAAATACATTCCTTTTTGAATACACTCTAAGTTCAGTACTAAATTCATTAAAATTATAACCTTAACCGAATGCTATATTCATCCCTGTTTTTATTTTAAAACCACTTTTCGATTACTCATATTCAATGCTTGAATCGAGATTAAAATCAATAATCCAAAAGTTCCAGTTTGATATTTTATAATTACAGCACTTATCAAAAAATGTTAAAACCACCTGAATCTTATGATTTAGGTGGTTTTAAGGTTTCTAAGAACGCATTGAATTTGATGTTAATTGATTTAAAGCATAGCGTATTGGTCGTAAAAATGTTCTTCAGCCTATATATTCATAAGTAAACAATAAATAATTAGCATAAAACTAACAAAATATAACACATATTAACAACCATCTTTTTTTTGAATATTTTTTAAAGTAGGTTTGGAATTTAAAACCCAAACAGGAAACGAACAATGAATGATTTTGTAGAAAACGTACAGTGCTCAACTGGTTAAAATATGGTTAATAAAAGATAATAAATGATAACAAATCAATTGAATTTTAAATAGCTTTGGTTGTTGGAAAATAAAGTTGATTCCAAATTAAAAATAAATAGGAATGATTAAAAATATTTGTAATTATAAAACAATCACATTAAAAGTAGTGTTTATACTTTTTTTAAATTCTGCATTTTCTCAAACTTACAGAGAATGGGAA
>JADWMI010000430.1 GCA_015767395.1 Bacteroidota bacterium
CTCATTTACATTCAAATTGGACAATCTTCGCTTTTCCCTTTAAAGATAAGGCTTGCAAGATTAGACAAAAAGGATTATATTTGGGTGAAATTACCGGGGAGTTCACTACCGATAGATAAAATTTATCAACAATTACTAATTTCCGTACTAATTTCCGGACCTTTTTGTACCTCTGATTCTTCTAAAGCCTATAAATAAAGGAAAACTAAATGTTGTATCGATTAAAAGACTGTATATCATCAATATAAATACTGAGGACTGTATTGTTTTATATACTAAGTGGAAAAATTTAAACGGATATAATCCATCTCCAGAAGGTTTAATGAATATGTTATGCTTATTTACACTATTATAATGCCAACCAAGTTGCTTAATTATATCTAGGCGAGAATTATTTTATAAAATCAGGTAGTTACGAACTTGAAAAAGAGAATGTACTGTGATTTCACTTGGAATACCTGATGTGAATAATTTAAAAAATAGCAAAGGAAATTTCATATGTAGTTACATCTTGATATTCCAGTTCTAAATTTTAAATATTAATGGAGTATCGCTTACAAATATTATAATACCAATTTGATTATAAAATGTCGTATAAATAAATGAAATTATTTTTTAATTGGATTAGACAAAAAATACAAGCATAGCCTTAGTTCTGGTTTTATTTTTTAACGAAATACAAATGAAAAAGAAATTATTTATTTGCGACATTTTGTGGTTAAATCGGTATAAGTAATCCGCAATGTATCAGACCCTTTAACTGGAATAGTATTTGCAGTACAAAAGTAAACAATTTTGTTTACTAAATAAAAATCACTAAATTTGCACTAAATTTAAATACAATGTTACCGCAATTAGCTAAAATAAAAGGAATACATCCTGGTTTAATATTAAAACGTGAATTAAAACGTAATAATATAAAAAGCAGTGAATTGGCTATGGCTATAAATGAATATAAACAAACCATTAGTGCTATCATTAATCAAAAAAGAGGCATTAACCCTAGTATCTCTATAAAACTTGCTAATTACTTTAGTGAAGCAGAAGATTATTTTATGCTGTTACAAGCTAGTTATGATGTTAAAATTACTGCTGACCGCCTACCTAAAAAACAACCTAATCTTAATAAGATTAGAAAAATAATATTTTGGGATACAACATTTGATAAAATAGATTGGAATAAAAATAAAAATGCTGTTATCAAAAGAATTTTAGAAAGAGGTAACGCTACTGAAATAAATGAAATTATTTCATTCTATGGTAGAGAAATAATTACTAAAGAAATTAAAAAAATAAATAACAGTTACTTACCTGCTTTTGATAAAAATGTTTTAGAATATAATTT
Organism: Bacteroidota bacterium; assembly: GCA_015767395.1. The sequence continues at coordinate 1,346 of JADWMI010000430.1, forward strand.
AATGTCTCCTTAAATTGGATTTACATTTAAACACAGTTTCACCACTACTTTGGGATTCCCTTAAATCATTAATGTGTATTGAAGAGTTTAATTCTTTTAGAATTGTGGGAGGAACTTCATTAAGTCTGCAATTAGGTCATAGAGAATCAATTGACATAGATTTATTTACGGATGCTGAATATGATAGCATTGATTTCAATAACCTAGAACGTATTTTAAAACAAACCTTTTCTTATGTAGACACGTCAGCGGTCGATCTTGTAGGAATGGGTAAGTCTTATTTTATTGGAAATAATAAAGACGAACTAGTTAAATTGGATTTATTTTATACAGAACCTTTTGTTTTCCCTCATATAGAAGTAGAAGGTATCCGGTTTGCTGCCATTGAAGAAATAGCAGCAATGAAATTTGAAGTAATTGCAAAAGGAGGTAGAAAAAAAGATTTTTGGGATATTCATGAGCTTTTAGAAACTTACACAATAGATGAAATGATTGATTTTTATCTTAAAAGAAATCCATATAGTTATTCTAAAGATGAATTGTTACCTCAAATTATAGATTTTTCAGTTGCTGATGATGATTTTGAACCAAATTGTTATAAAGGTAAAATTTGGGAATTTATTAAATTAGATCTTGAAGATTTATAGAAATTGAAATATAAATTCATTGTCGTTTTATCCAATAAACAACAGCTAAAAGAAGACAAAAAAGTACACCTTAAGTACATCTTTAGTACTGTAAACCTATCAAAACAAATAGGTTGAATTTAAAACAGTTCACCCTCAGAGTTGAGTTTTAAAATTAAAACCAGCGTATGAAAATGACGTACACAGTATTCAATTTCACTGGAAATGTTAAGTAATTGGTACATGGTTTTGATTAGATTAAATAGAAAAAAGATTTCAAGATGAATCTAAATGCCAAACCGACCTACTTTTCGTTTCTGTAGAATTCAAGTTTTAGGAGCGTATAAGCATCCAAAGAGGGCGGAACGTAAAGAAAATAGCCAGTGGCTATTTTTAGAGAACGAGCCAGCCGGCGCACAGGCGTCTGGATGTGTTCGTGAAAAAAACGTTAGAATTCGAATAAACTAAAATAAGTCTTGATTCCTGCCTGCCGGGTTTCCCTGCCGCAGGCATGGAGGCAGGTTTGGTTGCCATTGCATCAACTCGCTCAAAATAGAAAAGCTTTA
>JADWMI010000431.1 GCA_015767395.1 Bacteroidota bacterium
GGTTTAATCTACGGATTATTGCAATACCCAGAAGATGATCAAAACGCATTAGATTTTGCTGTAGCAGCTTCTTGTTTAAAACACACTATTAAAGGTGATGCAAACTTGGTAACTGTTGAGGAAGTTGAAAAATTAATGGGTGGTGATGCATCCGGAAGAGTCGCAAGATAAAAAAGAGATTATTATTAATTTGGTTTGATTAATTTGGAAAGTTGGGCCATGTTTTATGGTCCAGCCTCTAAATTTCATCAATTTATTTCAATATAAAAATGGCACAATTTACAAGAATAGAAGTTGCAACAGTAATGAAAAAAACAGGGATGATACCTTTGTTTTTTAGCAACAATTTAGAATTAAGCAAAAATGTATTAAAAGCTTGCTATGATGGTGGAGCTCGTTTAATGGAATTTACAGCTCGTGGAGATTTCGCTCATGAAGTTTTTGGCGAACTCACAAAATATGCAATTGCTGAATTACCAGGAATGATTATGGGTGTAGGGTCGGTAACGGATGGTGCAGCAGCTTCATTATATATGGCTTTAGGGGCTAACTTTATTGTAACGCCTGTTTTAAGAGAAGATATTGCCATTGCTTGTAATCGTAGAAAAGTATTATGGTCTCCTGGATGTGGAACCTTAACTGAAATTACAAGAGCCGAAGAATTAGGCTGTGAGATTGTAAAACTATTTCCTGGAGATATTTACGGACCTCAATTTGTAAAAGGAATTAAAGGGCCTCAACCCTGGACAAGTGTAATGCCAACAGGTGGCGTTGCTCCAAACAAAGAAAACCTAAGCGGATGGTTTAATGCAGGGGTAACTTGTGTTGGAATGGGATCTCAATTAATTTCAAAAGAAATTATTGCAAATAAAGATTATGCGAAACTAACGCAAGATGTAAAAGCCGCTTTGGCACTTATTGAAGAAGTAAGAAAATAATAAAAAGTAAACTAACTAAGTAAAATGTCTAAGAATTACGTTCAAATAGATCCTAAGGATAATATTATAGTTGCCATTACCAATTTAGAAAAAGGTACAACGGCAACAATTAATAAGCTAGAAATTACGCTAAAAGAAAACATTAAAGGAAAACATAAATTTGCTTTAAATGATTTCAGTATTGGTGATGAAATTTTTATGTACGGTGTTTTAATTGGTAAAGCAGTACTTCCTATTCAACAAGGAGAAGCAATAACTACAGAAAATATTAAACATGCGTCTGCCGATTTCAATGATTCGAATGAAAAATATACTTGGACCAGTCCTGATATTTCTAATTTTGAAGGTAGAACTTTCAATGGATACCATAGAGCAGATGGAAATGTTGGAACCGGAAACTATTGGTTGGTAATTCCTTTAACATTTTGTGAAAACAGAAATATTGATGTTTTAGAGGGGGCTTTATCTGAAAAATTAGGCTACGAAACTAAAAAAGATTTTGCTGTTGATACAGATGCCTTAATTGCACAATATAAAGCGGGAGCTTCTTCTGAAGAAATATATAACACACCTATTATTACTACAAAAGAAGAATTGGCTAAAAACAGGTTATTTCCAAATGTAGATGGAATTAAATTTTTAAAACACGACGGTGGTTGTGGTGGAATTCGTCAGGATTCTGAAACCTTGTGTAATTTATTGGCTGGTTATATTACCAATCCAAATGTTGCAGGTGCTACAGTATTTAGCTTGGGTTGCCAAAATGCACAAATTGAAATGTTGCAAAAGGCAATTGAAGCAAAAGACCCTAACTGTGCAAAACCTGTTCATTATTTAGAACAACAAAAAAGTGAAAGCGAACGCAAATTAATTGAAGAAGCTGTTAAACATACATTTGTAGGTTTGGTTGAAGCTAATAAAATTGAACGTGAACCTGCTCCTTTAAGCAAACTAGTTTTAGGGTTGGAATGTGGTGGATCGGATGGTTTTTCTGGAATTTCAGCAAACCCTGCTTTGGGTTATGCTTCTGATTTATTAGTTGCTTTAGGTGGAACGCCTGTGCTGTCTGAATTCCCTGAATTAAACGGCGTTGAACAAAATATAATTAACCGTTGTAATACGGAAGAAGATGCTACAAAATTCTCAAAACTAATGCGTGCATATTCTGCCGCTGCAGTTGCTGTAGGTTCTGGTTTTGAAGCAAACCCTTCTCCAGGAAACATAAAAGATGGTTTAATTACTGATGCTATGAAATCGGCAGGTGCTGCCAAAAAAGGTGGAACATCTCCAGTTGTTGAAGTGTTGGATTATGCTGAAAAAATAACAAAACCAGGTTTAAACTTACTATGTACTCCTGGAAATGATGTTGAAAGCACTACTGGTTTAGCAGGATCTGGATGTAACGTAATTGTTTTTACAACAGGTTTAGGAACGCCAACAGGAAACCCAATTACACCCGTTTTAAAAATGTCAAGTAATACCGATTTATTCAATAGAATGAATGACATTATTGATATTAACGCGGGAACTGTAATAACCGGTGAAGACACTATTCAAACAATGGGTGAAAAAATATTAGATCACGTAATTAGCGTGGC
>JADWMI010000432.1 GCA_015767395.1 Bacteroidota bacterium
TGAGGAGCAACACTTGGCCAATAGGCTAAAAATGGTTTTCCTTCTTTGGTTTTTCGCTCCATAAAATCCATGATAAAATCGGCAAAAAGATCTGGACCATAATCTGTTGGTTTTGTATCCATTAATTTATGGTTCTTTATAATTCCCGGATGCCAGTATCTCGAAGTTGTTTTTTCATCTTCTAGTTGCCCCTTAAATTCTGGAGAACCTGGAAGTGCTTTAATTTCTTTTATTCCTTCCCATAAACAATATTCATCAAATCCAACTTCTTCCTCGTAAGGCATTGATTTACCTGCATGCCATTTTCCTGCAATTGCCGTTGCATAGCCAGCATCTTTCAATAATTTTCCAAATGCTTGGTGGTCCTTGTAAACATTCTCACCACTATCACCTAACCACATTCCATTTTGCAATACTCCGGTATTTACACCATATTCTCCTGTCATAATTTCAACTCTTGAAGGAGCACACATGGCCGCCGCATAACAGGTTTTAAATAGTACACCTTCTCTTGCCATTTTATCTACATTGGGAGTTGTTCCCCAACCTGGAACGCCGTAACAACTATATTGCTCGGGGCTCACATCGTCTAGCATTATTAATACTATATTAGGCTGATTGGTCTTTTGAGCTAAAGAAAAATTCAAACATATTATACTCAAAATGAATATTGATATAGTCTTTCTTGAAACCTGGTTATAATTTATCATTTCACTTTTGTTATTTGCTAAATAGTAATTTTTTTTAAAATATCCCCTTAAAAAAATCAAAAGGGGATATCTTCAAAATTTACGTTACTGTTTCTTATTTTTCTTTTCCTTATTACCTTTATTCGCTTTTACATGTGCACTCCAAGTTTTCATTTTGTCTTTTCCAACTATAGCTGTCATTTCAGCTCTAAAATCATCATTTATTCCTTTTTTCTTTGCTTTTAAGACTTCTTTATCATCTTTATTTTCAGAAGTTGCTGTTTTAATACTTTCAATTTTTTTTTGCTGAAGTACATAAATCTTAGCCGAAGTTGCTTCATCTAACGATAAAACTTCTGTCATTTCAGTTGTGACTTTTTTTGCCTTATCAGAATTTCCTTTCTTTTTCTCTTGTGCACTTACGGTAACTGTTAAAACTACCGCAAATAAAATTGTTAAAATGTGTTTCATTTTTTTAGAATTTAAATATTAGTACTCATTTTTATTGTTTAATGAAATTAATGAATCTTATAGTGAATAAAGGATTCAATTCTCACAAAACATACAACAGATGTATCAATCCAAAATGATTGCCATAAGTATGGCCTTCAAATAAGATTCAATTACACGGTTTATTTTTTTATATACTTTTCAAAATGAGTCAAATTTTTCCAGCCTTTTGGCGCTTCATCATTTTTCTGTTTCTCTCCTGCAGTACTTCTTCCGTTTGAAATATAGGATGCCATTAATTTTTTTAATTCTTCAACAACTGCAAGGTTTTTAGCAGCAACATTTGTACTTTCCACAACATCATTTTCCATATTAAACAATTGAATCTCACCTGGATTAATTACTGGTTTATCTTTTGGATCAACTCTCCTACTTCCTGCCCCTTCATCGAAAATTAATTTCCACTGGGCTTTGCGAATAGAAAAAACACCTGCATCTGAATGATGTACAATTCCATTACGGCTTTCATCCTTCAAGTTTTCACCTAAAAGAACCGGTAAAAAACTTTGACTATCTTCTCCTGCATTGTCAGGTAGTTCTTCTTCGAAAATATCAGCTACAGTTGCTAATAAATCTGTAGTACAGGATAAATAATCTGTTTCAAATGGTTCACTAATTTGATTAGGCCATTTTACAACAAACGGAACACGATGACCTCCTTCGTATAACGTTCCTTTTAAACCTCTATAGATATAACTTGAAAAATGTCCCTGATCTTCCATAGGCTGTAATTTTGCCTGAGGAGAAACACCATTATCAGCAGTAAAAATAATTAATGTGTTATCTGAAATCCCCATTTCTTCAACAGCTGCAATAATTTGTCCAACGGTATCGTCAACATCCATACAAAAATCACCGTGATCTGAAAGCCCGCTTTTCCCTTTGAATTTATCACTTGGGACTATAGGTGAATGCGGTGCATTTAGTGGGAAATATAAAAAGAAAGGTTCTTTTTTAGCCTCAACTTCCTTCATCCAATCAATTGCTCTGTTGGTAAAGGTTTGCATCACTTCATCTCTTTTGAAATTTTTATCAACCCATCCCGCTTTACCTCCAGAGCCTAACATATCTTTTACTTCTCCAGATGTTTCAACTAAAATTAAATCACCTAGCATTTTGGTGTTTTCAATATAGGCATGAGGATCCATGTTTAAGGAAGCTGAAATACCATAGTAATAATCAAATCCAACAGCATTAGGACCATTTTTTATGGGTGCCTTCAAATCTAAATTATGTCCAATTTTTTGAAGTTTTTCACCATCATTACTACTCCAATCCATTCCTAAATGCCATTTACCAATAGCAGCAGTAGCATATCCCTTTTCTTTTAAGTAAC
>JADWMI010000433.1 GCA_015767395.1 Bacteroidota bacterium
TTTAACAGCATATCCTGAAATTGCAAGTAAGGATACTACCTATACAATTGAGCGTTTTTCAGGAATCTTTCACCCAACATTAAATCCAATAAACGATAAAACCTATGAAATATTAAGTGATTTGTTTGGGGAGATGGCGACATTATTTCCAGATCAATATATTCATATAGGTGGAGATGAAAATGAAGGTAAACATTGGGATGAAAATGAAGAAATTCAAGTATTTATGCGAAAGCATGATTTACAAACCAACCATGATTTACAAACTTATTTCAATATTCGTTTAGAAGAAATTTTAGCAAAATATGGAAAGTCTGTTATGGGATGGGAAGAAATTATGACCGATAAAATGCCAACAACCGCATTAATCCATTCATGGAAAGGAACGAATGAAGGCGTAACAGCAGGAAGCTCTTTAGTGAAAGCAGCTAAAAAAGGACATGCAACAGTGCTTTCAAATGGGTATTATATAGATTTAATGCAGCCCGTAAGTGAGCATTATTTAGTAGATCCTATGCCAAAAAACAGTGATTTAACATTAGAAGAAAAAGCAAGAATCTTGGGTGGAGAGGCTACAATGTGGAGCGAATTGGCAACACCTTTAAATATTGATTCTAGATTATGGCCCAGAACTGCTGCAATCGCTGAGCGTTTTTGGTCAAACGAATCAGTTACAGATATTGAAAGCATGTACAACCGTTTGAATTATGTGAGTTTTAGATTGGAAGAATTAGGGATTGACCATATTAGAAATAGAAATGTGATGTTAAGAAACATAACCAACAATCAAAACACAAAACCCCTTGAAGTTTTAGCAAACGTATGTGAACCCATAAAAATTTACACAAGAAATGCAGGAGGTACTGAATATAAAACATACTCACCTTTTACCTTGTTCGCGGATGCTTGTACTGTTGATGCTTCTGATAGTTTTGAATTTAGAAAAACGGTTGATGCTTTCTTGGAAAATCAAAGTCATAAAACTGAATTAATTTCATTTTTCGACACTTGGGTTTTCAATTATGAAAAATTTGAATCGTTAAAAAAGAACCCTATTTTAAATGAAATAACACCTTTATATAGCAATTTAGCTTCGCTTTCTAAAATCTATAAAAAAGCATTCATAGAAAATAAGATGGATAATGAAGAACTTCAAAAAATGAATTTACTTTTATTCAAATTTGAAGATTCGGTTGTTGATGTTGAACTAGCTGTTTATGATGATTTTAAAAAACTTTCAGCTTTTTTAGTAAGACAATATGGAAAACAAATTCAACCAATAAATAAAGTGCTAAAACAATAATTGATTAACCATTTTTAAAAATCATATCAAATGTTACTAATTGCAGATAGCGGTTCAACAAAATGTGACTGGGTTTTGTTTAAAAACAAAGCGCAAGAGCCCATAAAAATTAGAACAAAAGGATTAAATCCATCAATTTTAAAGTCGGAAAATCTTTTGGAAGAAATCTCAAATAGCGAGGTGTTAATTCAATATAAAAATGAAATTAAGACTATTTATTTTTTTGGAGCAGGTTGCAATACTAAAAATAGCATTCAAGTAATTGAAAATCTATTTTTTTCAATATTTAAAAATGCAACTTCAATTGTAAAAGAAGATACCATGGCTGCCGTTTGGGCAACTACCAATAAACCTGCGGTAGTTTGCATTTTAGGAACAGGCTCAAATTGCTGTTATTATGATGGTGAGAATATTCAATTAAAAGTACCTGCAATGGGATATTTGCTAATGGATGAAGCCAGTGGTAACTATTTTGGAAAAGAACTGCTTAAAAGCTATTTTTACAACCAAATGCCAAGTGAATTAAAACGATCTTTTGAATCTGAATTTTCTTTAGGTGAAAATGAAGTGATTGAAAACTTGTATCAATCAAATACCCCAAATCAATATTTAGCGGAATTTGCAAAGTTTTTATTCCAACACAAAGAAGATGTTGTAATAGATAAAATTATTAGAGAAGGTATTTCCAAATTTATAGATAATAACATTTTACAATTTAAGGAAGAGTTGAAAACTGTACCGTTGTATTTTGTTGGTTCCATTGCTTTTTATGCCCAAGACTATATAATGTCAGCCCTAAAAGATAGAGGCCTAAGAGCTTCTCGTTTTGTTAAGAGACCCATTGAAAATGTGATTCATAAAATAAAAGAAGAAAATTTTTTAGAGTAAAACTTTTTTGAACTCTAAAGGATATAAATTAACTTGTTATGATGAAAATAACATCAAAATTTATTAGTGTAAAATTATATTTATATTTTTCACTGATTTTTATTGCTTGTAATCAACAGTCTAAGGAGGTTGTTTTAACTACTAACCTCCCGCTTTTTTCAACAGTAGACAACAATAAAACCAATATTCACTTTACTAATAAAATAACGGAAACTCTTTATTTTAACTTTATTAATTACTCTTATATTTATAACGGAGCTGGTGTTGCTGTTGGTGATATTAATAATGATGGTCTGCAAGATTTGTATTTTACTTCTAACCAAGGTTCAAATAAATTATACAT
>JADWMI010000434.1:0-1384 GCA_015767395.1 Bacteroidota bacterium
TAACTACCCCAAATCAAAAAATTGCACAGGTAAGGATGTTTGGTGGTGAGTTTGTAGATGTTCGCCTTTTTGGGGATAGTTTTGATGATAGTCAGAAAGCTGCGTCCGATTTTTGCAAAGAAAATAACAGCACATTTGTACACCCGTTTGATGATTTAGATGTAATTGCTGGACAAGGGACTGTTGGTTTAGAAATTCTAGACGATATTAAAAGTTCAATAGATTATTTGTTTTTACCTGTAGGAGGTGGAGGATTAGCATCAGGTGTTGGAAGTGTTTTTAAAGAATTAAGTCCAGCAACCAAAATAATTGGTGTGGAGCCAAAAGGAGCACCTTCATTAACGGTCTCATTAAAAAATGGTGTCAATACAACTTTAGATGAAATTGAAAAGTTTGTTGATGGAGCAGCTGTGAAGCGAATGGGAGATATCACCTTTGAGTTTTGTAAAGAATTATTAGATGAAACCGATACTATTTGTGAAGGCTTAATTTGCGCTACTATATTAAAAGTGTATAATGAAAATGCGTTGGTGGTTGAGCCAGCAGGGGCTTTATCAATAGCAGCATTAGAACATCATAAAGAACAAATTAAAGGTAAAACGGTAGTTTGTATTGTAAGTGGCGGTAATAACGATATTACTAGAATGGAGGAAATGAAAGAGCGTGCTTTACTTTATAAAGGGTTGAAGCATTATTTTATAATTAAATTTCCACAAAGAGCGGGTGCATTAAAAGAGTTTGTTGTTGATGTTTTAGGACCAACAGATGATATCGCTTATTTTGAATATACCAAAAAGAATAATAGAACTGAAGGACCTGCTGTTGTTGGGGTAGAACTAAAATCAAAGGAAAATTTTGAGCCTTTGGTAGCAAGAATGAAACAAAAAGGATTTTTAGGGGAATACCTAAATGATAATCCTGAGTTGTTTCAATTTTTAATTTAATAAAGGCAATTAAAATATTGAAATGTTAATAATGAGTAGTTTAAAAAGAGATATTGTTAATTATTCAACAAAATAAAATTTGTATGGATAATTTGCGTAATATTGTAGCAATGAAAACAAGCAGTTTACATACTACTTTAGTACGCTTTTTCTCTCGCCGCCCCTTGAGGGCTTAACTATTTATGGAATCAGGTGTGTCCGATTCTCCTTTCAAAAAACATCAAATTTTAATTATCAAATAAAAGAAAGTAATCAATGAAAGTTGTTATTGCTAATATATCGCATATTAAATATGCAGAAATAATTTGTGAAACCATTAAAGAATCTGCTAAGGTTCGTGGAACTGGTATTGCCGAAAGAACTACTGAATACATTTCAAAAAAAATTAGTACAGGAGATGCAGTAATTGCTATTGAAGATGATCAGTTCGCAGGTTTTTG
>JADWMI010000434.1:1484-2533 GCA_015767395.1 Bacteroidota bacterium
AAACACAAAAAAGTTGTGAAAGAACATAAATACGATTCTAAAGTATTAAGCAGATTAAAAAAAATTAAACAAGCATTATTTCTAAAGAAGAAAAAATAAAATATCATGGAAAAAGTTGTAGTAGCATATAGCGGAGGTTTAGACACATCATATTGTGTAAAATATTTACAAAACGAATTAAATATGGAAGTTCACAGTGTATTGGTAAATACGGGTGGATTTTCTGTGGAAGAATTAAAAGTAGTAGAAGCAAAGGCTTATGATATGGGTGTTAAATCTCATGCCAACAAAAATATTTTAGATATTTATTACGAAAAAGCCATTAAATATATGGTTTATGGGAATGTGTTGAAAAACAATACGTATCCGTTATCAGTGAGTGCTGAAAGAGTATTTCAAGCCATTGAAGTAGTAGAGTACGCAAAAAAAATGAATGCAAAATATATTGCACACGGTAGTACAGGTGCTGGAAACGACCAAGTTCGTTTTGATATGATTTTTCAAACATTGGCTCCTGAAATTGAAATTATTACACCTATTAGAGATTTAAAATTATCTAGACAAGAGGAAATTACATATTTAGAAAAACACGGTGTTGATTTTCCTTGGTCTAAAGCAAAATATTCAATTAATAAAGGTATTTGGGGAACAAGTATTGGCGGTGTTGAAACATTAACATCTCATCAACCATTACCTGAAAGTGCCTATCCTAGTCAGTTAGAAAAAACAGAACCAACCAATGTGAAATTACATTTTGAAAAAGGGCAAATGGTTGGAATGAATGATGAAATGGATACACCCGTAAATACAATCTTAAAGTTAGAAGCAATTGCCTCTAAATATGCCATTGGTAGAGATATTCATGTAGGAGATACGATTGTTGGAATTAAAGGTAGAGTTGGTTTTGAAGCGGCAGCTGCAACGGTAATTATCAAAGCCCATCATTTATTAGAAAAGCACGTACTTTCAAAATGGCAACAAAATTTAAAAGAGGGCTTGGGTAGTACTTATGGAATGTTATTGCACGATGGTCAATATTTTGAGCCAGC
>JADWMI010000435.1 GCA_015767395.1 Bacteroidota bacterium
TTGGTAATGTTGAAATTAGAGAAGTTTATAAAATTTCTAAAGTTGGAAACATTGCAGGTTGTATGGTAGTGAGTGGTAAAATATTGAGATCTTCTAAAATAAGAATCATTAGAGATAGTGTTGTTATCCATTCAGGTGAATTAACTGCTTTAAAACGTTTCAAAGATGACGCCAAAGAAGTTACCAAAGGATTTGATTGTGGTATTCAAATTAAAAACTACAATGATATTGTAATAGGTGATGTAATTGAAGCTTATCAAGAAGTTGAAGTTAAGAAAACACTTAAAAGAAATTAAATCAAATATTGATTTATAGGTATAAAAAAAGCGTGCATTGCACGCTTTTTTTATATCATATATTTACTTATATTTTGTCCTCTAAAACAATGGCTCCTGCAAATTTTTCTTTGATTATAATCAATACCTTATCAGCATCTAAACGTGTTTTATATTTACCAACATGTGTTTTCCATTCGGGTGCGTTGTAGATGATTTCAGTTGCATATTCAGGGTAAGCGACTTGAAAATTTTGTTTAATTTTATATGCTTCCTTCTCATTTCCATTGTATAATTGGATTTTATATACCGTAGAATTGTTGTTATTTCTGTTATAAGCTCTTTTTTGCTCAATTAAAGTACTTATTTTTTCATCCTCAGTTTGAGAATAACTATTCACTATACTTATAAAAAGAGTGAAAACAGTTGTCAATAGTATGCTTTTTGATAAATTATTCATTGTTATTTTTAATTTTCTCCAAATTTATGGCTTTCCTTTAAATGGTAGTTATGAATAGCCTTATTTAGAATGAATATAAATTATATATAACCCAATTATTACATTTTGAGGTTTATTTATTAATAGTACTTTTGTCAAATCGTTTAAAAATGATTTTAGTCATATATTTTTAAATGAAAATATTGTACCAAACAAGAAAGAAAATATTTTTTTTAAGTATGAAAAGTGTGAAACAACACAGTGCATTATCAAGATTAGTCGTTAGTGGTCTTGTCTTCCTTTTATTTTTTTCAATTAATTTATCGGCTCAAGAGGGCGATGTAGCGAATGGAGAGAAACTCTTCAAGTCTACTTGTGCAGCTTGCCATAAATTAGATAAAAAACTAGTTGGTCCTGCTTTATTAGGGATTACAGAAAGAAGAGAACAAGATTGGTTAATATCTTGGATTAAAGATAGTCCAGGAATGATTAAATCAGGTGATAAATTAGCAATTCAGGTTTTCGAAGAAAACAATAAATTGCCTATGACAGCTAATCCTCATTTATCTGATCAAGATATTATTGACATATTGGCCTACACAAAAGGTGAACCAGCAGCACCAAAAGCTGTTGCAATTCAAGAAGTTGATCCAGGAGTTGCTCGTGGGAAGAAAATTTTTAAAACCAATTGTGCAGCATGTCACAAAATGGAAGGGAAATTAATTGGCCCTGAACTTTTAAAAATTACTGACAAACGTGAAGCTGATTGGTTAAAATTATGGATTAAAGACAACAATGCTTTGGCAGCTTCAGGTGATAAATTAGCGAAAGAAGTTCAGGATAGCAATCCTGCTGCTATGACGCCATTTCCACAGCTTGCAGATGAAGAGATTGATGACTTGTTAAAGTACTTTGCTGTAGGTGATGTAAAAGCAGTAGTTGCTTCAGGTTCGTCAGCTAAAGACCAAGAAATTTTTGACAATCCAGGTTTTGGAGTTTTACCAACTTTAGGCTTAACAATATTAGCTTTTTTGCTATTATCATTAATAGTAGCTGGAACTACCAATAAAAAAGTAGTTGAAGGTGAAGAGACTACAGAGAGTATGTTGAAAACAATGATTTTCAATCCTTTCTTACGTTTCTTACTCGTTATTTTTGTGCTTGTTGGAGGTGCTTGGATGTTATTCGGCTTTTTAATGCAAGTTGATGTAAATGAAGGGTATCAACCTATTCAGCCAATTGCATTTTCACATACAGTGCACGCTGGTGATAATAAAATTGATTGTCAATACTGTCACTCTTCAGCAAAAAACAGTAAAACTTCAGGAATACCATCAGCAAATGTTTGTATGAACTGTCATAAAACAATTTCAGAATACAACGGAGAATTATTTGATGGGCATTCAAAAGAAGATTTAGATAATGAAATCCAAAAGATTTACGACGCTGTAGGTTGGGATAAAGAAAATGTAAAATACATTGAAGGTTTTGAGCAAAAACCAATTGAGTGGGTTCGTATTCACAATTTAGCTGATTTTGCTTATTACAATCATTCTCAGCACGTAACAGTTGCAGGTTTAGATTGTCAGAAATGTCACGGACCTGTTGAGGAAATGCACGAAGTATACCAATACTCACCATTAACAATGGATTGGTGTATTACTTGTCATAGAGAAACAGAAGTTGATATGACTGAAAATGGATATTACAGAAATATTCACGATCAATTAGCTAAAAAATACGGTGTAGAAAAAGTGACTGAGGCTCAAATGGGAGGTTTAGAATGCGGTAAGTGTCACTATTAATATTAATTAC
>JADWMI010000436.1 GCA_015767395.1 Bacteroidota bacterium
TTACACATTATAATGTTATTGAACGCTTTAGTTATGTTACTTTGGTACAGTGTAAGTTAGAAACGGGTAGAACGCATCAAATTAGAGCACATTTTAAACATATAGGCCATACACTTTTTAACGATGAACGTTATGGCGGTAACGAAGCTTTAAAGGGAACAACATTTACAAAATACAAACAGTTTGTAGACAATTGTTTTAAAGTATTACCAAGACAGGCGCTACATGCCAAAACATTGGGTTTTGAGCATCCAACCACTAAGGAGTTTATGCGTTTTAATTCTGAAATGCCACAAGATATGGTTGATTGTTTAGAAAAGTGGAGAGCTTATACGGTTAATCAAAAAGATTACTAAATATTGAATCGTAAATATTAATATTGTATCAGGATTAGATATCGTTTATTAGTTAATAGGTTCAATTTTTACTTTAACCGATTTTGATGAGGGAGTGTGACTAATACGCGCTTTTAAATGGAGCGGGATTAATGGATTTGCTTCAGGAAAATAAGTCGCTACACAACCTTGAGGAATATTATAAGGAACAACAGCAAATCCCGTAACTTCACGTTTAATATTTTCGTAATTGTTATATAATTTAACCAAGCTTCCTTTTTTCAGACCTTTATCTATAACATCTTGAGTATTCATAAATACCACCATTCTCCCGTTGTAAATACCTCTATATCGATCATCTAATCCATAAATAGTGGTGTTAAACTGATCGTGACTTCGGGTGGTCATCATTATAAAGTCATCATTCTCAAGTTGCTCTTCACTTGTTTTGTTAACAGTAAAATGTGCTTTTTTTGAGGGGGTGGTAAAGTCGCCAGTGCGAGCACCATTGGGTAATTCAAAACCAATTGGGTTTTTAACACGTTCATTGAAATTATCAAACCCAGCAATTGTTTTTGCAATTAAATCTCTAATGTTTCCAAAATCGTTTGCTAAATAATCCCAATCTACCTTGCTTTCTTTTAAAGTGGCTTTGGCAATATTAGCAACAATAATTGGTTCGCTTTCAACAAACTCTGAGGGAGGGGTAAGCCTTCCTTGTGATGAATGTACCACACCCATAGAATTTTCAACAGTAACAAATTGCTCCTTTCCATTTTTAATTAACTTGTCGGTTCGCCCCATTGAAGGTAAAATTAAGCCTGTTTGTCCATGGGTTAAATGCGAACGATTTAATTTTGTTGAAATATGAACTGTTAACGAACATTTACGCATTGCTTTTGCTGTATAATTGGTGTCTGGCGCAGCAGATAAAAAATTTCCACCCATACCAATAAAGACCTTTAATTTTTCTTCATACATGGCTTCAATAGCATCAACAACAGAATAACCAGGCTCCTTAGGCGGTGTAAATCCAAAATGCTCACTTATTTTATCCAATAACTTTTTTGAAGGTCGTTCGGCAATACCCATGGTTCTGTCTCCTTGTACATTACTATGTCCTCTTACAGGGCAAGTCCCAGCACCTTCTTTACCAATACTTCCTTTTAATAATAATAAGTTTACAACTTCTCTAATATTGTCAACACCATTTACATGTTGTGTTAAACCCATTCCCCAACAAGCTATTATTTTTTTTCGGGAAGCAATTAAATCAACCAATTCATCAATTTCGGTTTCTAATAATCCTGTTCGCTGAATTAGACCTGTTGCATTGTTAGATAGTATTTCGTTTTTAAAATCATTAAAACCTTTTGTTTTTTGTTGAATGAATTCGGTATCTAAAATTTCAGGATTTGCCTCTTCTTTTTCAAAAAGTTTTAGCATAATTACTTTTAACAAAGCGACATCTTCATTAATTTTTAATTGTAAATAGATATCCGAAATGTTGGTTCCATTACCAGCTAACCCATTGATTGTTTGAGGATTTTTGAAATTTACCAAGCCAGGTTCTTTTAATGGATTGATGGATACAACTTTGGCTCCATTTTTTTTAGCTTTTTCTAAAGCAACCAACATTCTTGGGTGGTTTGTACCTGGGTTTTGGCCGAAAATTAAAATTAATTCGGACTTATATAAGTCATCCAAAGTAACAGAGCCTTTCCCAATTCCTACAGTTTCTGAAAGTCCTGCACCACTAGATTCGTGACACATATTTGAACAGTCAGGCAAATTGTTAGTGCCAAACATACGTACAAATAATTGATATAAAAATGCCGCTTCATTACTAGTCCTTCCCGAAGTATAAAAAGCCGCTTTGTTAGGGTCGTCTAAAACATTTAATTCTTGTCCAATCAAAGCATTTGCTTTTTCCCAGGAAATAGGAGTATAGTGCGTTGAATTTGGCAAAATAACCATAGGATGTGTTAGTCTGCCTTGTTGACCTAACCAATAATCTGATTGGTTTTGTAATTCTTGAACAGAATATTTAGCGAAAAAAGCAGGATCTACAACATTATCCATCGCTTCTTCAGCAATCGCTTTGATCCCGTTTTCACAAAACTCACCCAATTTGGATCTATGGTCTGGGTCAGGCCAAGCACAGCCGGGGCAATCAATTCCTTTTTTTTGAT
>JADWMI010000437.1 GCA_015767395.1 Bacteroidota bacterium
TATATTTTTATATAATCCAGTGAAACATCACAAAAAGTACATTTTGCCCAATAGCAACCGTGCGCCATAGTGAGCTTGTTCCAGCGACCGTCGCTCCATAAACTGTGCATTGGGTTGGCGATTTCAATTACAGAAATATAATTGTCTAATGGTAAATTAGTATAATCAGGAGTGCCTAATTCACTTTGTTTGTAGTCGTTTTTTGTCGAATTATTAAGGTAAACAACCTTGTTATTTTCTTTTAAAAAGGTTCTTTTAAAAGCAGGTTGATTTGAATTTTCTGAAGTTGAATTTAGGGTATTCGAAAGCAATAATTCAATTGGAAGTTCACCGTCGTCTAAAGTTATGTAATCGTAAAAGTCAAATACTCGTACATCTGAAACTGAGCGTAATTCGGTATTTGGGAATCCACCTCCCATACCAATTTTAATTTCGGGATATGTTTTTTTAATATATTGAGCACAACGAAAAGCACTGTATAAATTCCCTGGAAAGGGAACAGAAAAACACACCAATTTTGGCCGAATTACTTGTAGTTTCTCCTCTAAAATTTTTAAAGTAATGTTATCAATATAAGTAGTTTCATTTTGTAGGCTGGTGTACAGTTCATCAAAACTATTGGCGCTTTTTCCTAGGCGTTCGGCATACCGACTAAAGCCAAAATTTTCATCGACACATTCTTTGATGAAATCTGATAAATCTTCTAAATACAATGTGGCCAAATGTTTGGCTTTGTCTTGCATTCCCATGGCACCAAAAGCCCAATCTAAGTCATCTAACTGCTCAAATCGTGAGGCTTGGGGTAGGTAAGAAGCCGTACAAATTTGTCGTGCTAGTGTTTGATTTTTCCCTTGAAGAAAAGTAATTACAGTATTAATTGTTTTTAAATAATCGTTTTTTAGCGCATAAATTCTTTTCGAATTTTCAGAAACGATATCGATATTTTCTTGAGCAAAATTGAAAATATCATGTAAACTATCTTTTGAAAAAATAGCTAAAATCACTTCAATTCCTAAATCCATTTGAAAGGAACTGATGTTTTTAGTGTTCAAAAAACCTTTTAAATAAACAGTTGCCGGATATGGCGTATTTAATTGGGTAAAAGGTGGTGTAATCAATAAAATATCTTTTACCATAACATTAAATACAAATTTGTTGAAGGGCTATTTTTGAATAGATCTTAAATATAAATTTTCCACTTTTGTACGGGCCCAAGGTGTTCTTCGTAAAAATTTAAGACTCGAATTTATGGATGGATCGCTATTAAAACACTTTATTTTTATACGTGTTCCTAGTTCTTCCCAGCCGTAAACGGAGACCAGGTATTGAACGATTTCCGCCAATTTAACACCGTGTAATGGGTTGTTTGCCTGATCGTTATTTGTTGGTTTTTCTGAATTCATTTAAAAAAGCTATTAATTTTTCTTTAATTCGGAGTCAATTAATTGAACCATTTCAGAAAATTCTTTTTTATCATACAAACGTGAAAGGAAAATTATTTCACCCTTTTTATCTAAAACAATATTTCTTGTAACTCCTGCCTTTGGCAAGGTGAAACTTTCAAAAAGCGAACCGTCGGTATCAATGGTAAAAGGGTATGTTACTTTCATTTTATCGATAAACCGGTCAACCTTTTGGCGATCTTCTTTTAAATCAATTCCAATTAATATAAAATCTTCGTTTTTAAATTGTTGCCAAACTTCAGCTTCTAGATGTGGCATTTCTTTGATACAAACACTACACCACGACGCGGTAAATTGTAAAACCACCACTTTTCCTTTTAAATTTTCATTGGTAATTGGTGTGCCGTCCAGTAAGTTAAAATCTAATTTTGGAGATTGTTCACCTACTTTAACACGGTAACCTCTTGTTGAGTCTTCTTGAGCAACACAAAGTTGTGCGCTTATAAATAAAGCTAATATTATTAATTTTTTCATTCTTTGAAATCTAATTTTGGTAAAGATACTCGAAAAGTTGAAACTTTTAAAGGTTAAAAAACCTCTGTAAGTGCTGATTGTTTAGAATGGCATCACCTTCTAAAACTATAAAACTTGCTAAATCTGAAGTGTTTTCATCAGCTTCGCTTTCTAAATTAACTTTTCAAAACAAACGCTGTTTTCAACATTTTCATAAAATCCAAAGTTTGTAGTAATTGCATACCCACATTTTTTGTACAATTCTATGGCTTCTGGCTGTTGTTTACCAGTTTCCAAAATACATTTGCTATGGTTTAATTCTTTTGCCCAACGTTCTAATTCACCTAAAACTTTTGAAGCAATACCTTTTCTTCTTCCTTCGGGAGCAACATACATTCTTTTTATTTCAACAAAAATGTCATTGTGTTTTTTAAAAGCGCCACAACCAACAGGAATGTTTTTTTCGTAAGCAATCACCACATTTTTTAAGCCATCAATTTTATTAAATTGATCATAGAAGTCATGTTCCTCACCATCGCTAATTTTTAAATAGGTATCTAAATGACTAACCAATTCAACAAAATCTGGATTTTGAAAATCGGTTCTAATT
>JADWMI010000438.1 GCA_015767395.1 Bacteroidota bacterium
TCTTGGATAGAGTTTGCAACAGATATCAATCAAGTAATGTATGCTTATATTGATAGAAAGAAAAAATTACCTGTAACTACATTGTTTAGAGCAATTGGTTATGAAAGGGATAAAGATATTCTAGAAATTTTTGATCTTGCGGAAGAAGTAAAAGTTTCTAAAAGTGGACTTAAAAAATATTTAGGTAGAAAATTAGCTGCACGTGTATTAAAAACTTGGTTTGAAGACTTTGTTGATGAAGATACTGGTGAGGTTGTTTCTATTGAAAGAAATGAGATTGTATTAGATAGAGATACAATTTTAGAAAAAGAGCAAATTGAAGAAATTGTTGAATCAGGTGCAAAAACCATTTTACTTCATAAAGAAGACAATGAAATGGCTGATTACGCTATTATTCACAATACTTTACAAAAAGATCCAACAAACTCTGAAAAAGAGGCTGTTGAACATATTTACAGACAGTTACGTAATGCTGAACCGCCAGATTTCGAAACTGCAAAAGGTATTATTGATAAATTATTCTTCTCAGAGCAACGTTACAATTTAGGTGAAGTTGGTCGTTATAGAATGAATAAAAAGTTAAACTTAAATGAGAGTATTGATCAAAAAGTTTTAACTAAATTAGATATTATTACTATTATCAAGAATTTGATAAAATTAGTAAATTCAAAAGCTGAAGTTGATGATATTGACCATTTATCTAACCGTCGTGTTAGAACTGTGGGTGAACAATTGGCTAGTCAGTTTGGCGTTGGTTTATCACGTATGGCTCGTACCATTCGTGAACGTATGAATGTTCGTGATAATGAGGTGTTTACACCAATTGATTTGATCAATGCTAAAACATTGTCATCGGTTATTAATTCATTCTTTGGAACCAACCAGTTATCTCAATTTATGGATCAAACAAATCCACTAGCTGAGATTACGCATAAACGTAGATTGTCTGCACTAGGACCTGGAGGTTTATCTAGGGAAAGAGCAGGATTTGAGGTGCGTGATGTTCACTATACACATTACGGTCGTTTATGTCCAATTGAAACACCTGAGGGACCAAACATTGGTTTGATTTCATCTTTAGCAGTTTTTGCAAAAGTGAATAACTTAGGTTTTATTGAAACACCTTATAGAGAGGTTATTGACGGAAATGTTAATATTACTGATGAACCGAGATATTTAAGTGCTGAAGAAGAAGAAGGAATGAAATTTGCACAGTCAAATCTTCCTTTAGATGAAACGGGTCACTTTGTTGCGGATAAGGTAATTGTACGTGAAGAAGCAGATTATCCTGTAGTTGAGCCAGAAAAGGTGAACTTTATGGATGTTGCTCCAAACCAAATTGCTTCTATATCAGCATCTTTAATTCCTTTCTTGGAACATGATGATGCCAACCGTGCATTGATGGGATCGAATATGATGCGTCAGGCTGTACCTTTGTTACAACCTGAATCTCCAATTGTTGGTACTGGTTTAGAATATAGAGTTGCAAAAGATTCTAGAATTTTAATGAATGCTGAAGGGGCTGGAGTTGTTGAATATGTAGATGCAAATACGATTGAAATTAAGTACGATAAGACTGATGAAGAGCGTATGGTTAGTTTTGAAAGCGATTCAAAATCATACAACTTAATTAAATTCAGAAAAACAAATCAAGGTACTTCTATTAACTTAAAACCAATTGTTAAAAAAGGTGATAGAGTTAAAGAAGGTCAAGTACTTTGTGAAGGTTATGCGACTCAAAAAGGTGAATTAGCACTTGGTAGAAATATGAAAGTGGCCTTTATGCCTTGGAAAGGGTATAACTTTGAGGATGCAATTGTAATTTCTGAAAAAGTAGTAAAAGAAGATATCTTTACTTCAATCCATATTGATGAATATTCAATGGATGTAAGAGATACAAAATTAGGTGCTGAAGAATTAACCAATGATATTCCAAACGTTTCAGAAGAGGCTACAAAAGACTTAGATGAAAATGGAATGATTCGTATTGGTGCTGAAGTAAAACCTGGTGATATATTAATTGGTAAAATTACGCCAAAAGGAGAATCTGATCCAACACCTGAAGAAAAATTACTAAGAGCAATTTTTGGTGATAAGGCAGGAGATGTAAAAGATGCTTCATTAAAAGCTTCACCTTCATTAAGAGGTGTTGTGATTGATAAAAAATTATTTGAACGTGCCGTTAAAGATAAATCTAAACGCTCGCAAGATAAAATTAGCATTACCAATTTAGAAAGTAAGTATACTGCTTTGTTAGAAGATTTGCAAACTGTTCTTATTGATAAATTATTTACCTTGGTTAGTGGAAAAACTTCTCAGGGAGTTATGAATGATTTAGGTGAAGAAATACTTCAAAAAGGTAAAAAGTTTACATTAAAAATGTTAAACTCTGTTCCTGATTACGCTTACTTAACAAAAGGTACTTGGACAACAGATAAAGAGATTAATGTACTTGTAGTTGAATTAATTCATAACTATAAGATTAAAGTAAATGATTTACAAGGTTCTTTACGTCGTGA
>JADWMI010000439.1 GCA_015767395.1 Bacteroidota bacterium
GTTCCTCAACAAAATTAGCATAAGGCTGTCCAGTTACTTTTTCAATGATATAGCCTAATATCACATATCCTGAATTATTATATTTGAATTTTTCCCCAGGAACAAAATCGATAGGCTCGTTTTTAAAAAAATCAATTAACTCTAATGGAGTCAAGTCTTGTTTTGAAATTTTATTGAGTTTTTTCATACTTGTGTAACTTTTAATTCCAGAAGTATGAGTTAATAAATGGTGTATTGTAATTTTATGTTCATTAGTGGGATAATCAGGAATAAACTTGGTTATTTCGTCATCTAAATTCAGTTTCCCCTTTTCCATAAGCATTAAAATGGATATCGCAGTAAACTGTTTTGTCATAGAACCTATTTCGAAGACATTGTCTGCTTCCATTGGAACATTTAACTCTAGATTAGCAAGACCGAATGCTTTTTTATAAATAATATTTCCATTTCTAGAAATCAAGAAAGTTGCGCCAGGTGTATTTGGATGATATTTTTCCTGCAATAAACTATCAATCTTGGATTCTAAATTTTGTGCATAGCTTGTAGATTGGGAATTAAGGGCTAAAACAGTAATTACTATTAATAGGTACTTTAAATAAATTGCTTTTTTCATTATTTTGTAATTTCTAAATGTTGTTTGTATGTCAGACGACAAATCAAACAATTAGGTTACAAAAATTAAAATAGTATATAGGTTATTGAATTAAGATAGTTTCTTTAAGTGCTATACAACGTATCGGCTATGAGTAATCCATGTATTAGCGCTTAACATTGCAAGTAATCACCAAGCTTGAAATTCCCTAGGAATTTTCATAATAGGCGAAAAAAAGCAATTAGTTATAGTTGTTTAATCCATTTTTATATGCTTCTAGAGCTCTATTTCTGGCAAACTTATGCTCGACAATAGGGTCAGGGTACGAGTCTGTATTTAATTCAGGAATCCAATGTTTAACGTAGGTTTCGTTTTTATCAAATTTATTTAATTGCGATATAGGGTTAAATATTCTAAAATAAGGAGCAGCATCACAGCCTGTACCCGCAGCCCATTGCCAATTACCATTATTTGAAGACAACTCATAGTCTAATAATTTTTTTGCGAAATAGGCTTCACCAAGACGCCAGTCTATTAGCAAATGTTTACATAAAAATCCGGCAGTGATCATTCTTACCCGATTATGCATGTATCCTGTTTCGTTTAATTGACGCATTCCAGCATCAACCATAGGATAACCTGTGTCACCGTTGCACCAATTTTCAAAATCAGCTTCATTATTTAACCATTTTATACCATCGTATTTAGGTTTAAAATTTTGAGTAACTACCTTAGGAAAATGAAAAAGTATCTGCATGAAAAACTCGCGCCAAATTAATTCGCTCAAAAATACTTGGTCGCTAGGTTTAAGTTTTGATATGATGGTGCGAATACTCACCGTACCAAAACGTAAATGTGGGCCTAGATAACTCGTAGCATCTAAATCAGGAAAGTTTCGAGTTTCGGAGTAATTGCCTATTTGAGATATATCAAAGTCTCGCACTTTTATTGAAGACCTTTTAAAACCCAATTCTTGTAAACCTGGAAATGGTCTTTCCTTTTGAAGAAGGTTTTTGTAAGGCACAGAATAATTAGGACTCTTTGATTTATAGATTTCTAACCATTTGTTTTTATATGGTGTAAATACAGTATATGGTGAGCCATCCTTTTTTAATACTTCATTTTCTTCGTGGATAACCTGATCTTTAAAAGACAAAAATTCAATGCCATTAGACACCAAGAGTGTCTCAATATTCGCATCTCGCGTTCTGGCATATGGCTCGTAATCTTTATTTACAAACACACTTTTAATTGAATAGGTTTGAATTAGTTCTTCCCAGACTTTAATGGGGTTTCCTTTTAGACAGAGTATTGAAGAATTTTTTGTTTTAAGCTTTTGGTCTATCTCATTTAAATTGTCATAAATAAAATTGACTCGTGAGTCATCAGCAGGTAATTCATTAAGAATTTGCTCGTCAAAAATAAATATAGGCAAGACATCCTTTCTGCTTAACAGAGCTTCGATTAAAGCTGTATTATCCTGAAGCCTTAAGTCTCTTCTAAACCAAAAAATAGTAATACTATTCATAGACTAATTAAATAATAAAATATAACCGTTAAGTGATGTGGCAATAATAAGCCAAATAAAATATGGTGCTATAAATATTGATTTTATTTTGAGATCGTTTCTAAAATGAAAAAGAAAATAGGTGATTAGAATAGTTAATAAAGAAATAGTAATAAACCCAGCGAGAACCTCTTGAAAATAGAAAAAAATAGGATTCCATGCCACATTCAATATCCATTGAAAAAAGTAAAGTAATATAATTTTTTTTCTATTACTAGAGTCTACTAATAAGTAAGCCATGTAGATGGCAAAACAAATCATAATGAGTGTCCATGCAAAACCAAACACCCATCCAGGTGGTGTCCATGGTGCTTTATCTAAATTCTGATACCAAACTGAAGGAACACCTTTACCTGTAAA
>JADWMI010000001.1:0-21277 GCA_015767395.1 Bacteroidota bacterium
TGGCTCTATTTGCAATAATGGCATTCATAGAACAGGCATTGTGTCCTAATAATTTCGACAATCCGTAAATAGCAGATGTTTCCATTTCAAGATTGGTTACGCGATTACCGTTGAACTCAAAATCATCTATTTTACTATTTAATTTAGGATCTTCAAGAGCTAATCGCAGTACACGTCCTTGTGGTCCATAAAAACCAACTGCAGTAGCTGTAACGCCAATAAAAACTTTGTCACTAGCTAATTTCTGTTCTAATTCTTCACTGTTTCTCACAATATATGGCCTCGCTTTTCTTGAGCTCCAATTGGTGTGTTTTATAAAAGCATCTTCAAAATCACTTTCTAATATGTGCTCACAATCATAAGAATGCAACATACCATCAAAACCCAATCCATATTTTGCCAATACAAAACTATCCACAGGAATATCACTTTGTAAGGATCCTGAGGTTCCAATTCTAACAATATTTAATGATATATGTTCCTTTTTGAGCGTGCGCGTTTCTAGGTCAATATTGAATAATGCGTCGAGTTCATTCATTACAATATCAATATTATCAGGACCTATTCCAGTTGAAATTACGCTCATTCGAGTGCCTTTATATATTCCAGTAATGGTTCTAAACTCTCTTTTTTGAGTCTCAAATTCTATGGAATCAAAATGTGTAGTTATTTTTGGTACTCTATTTTGGTCACCAACAAATATAATGTTAGTAGCCACATTTTCAGGTTTTAAATTTAAATGGTAAATACTACCATCTGGGTTCAGAATTAATTCTGAAGGTGCTATTTTTGTCATAAGTTAACCGCCAACGCGCTTGATATTATATCCTTCTTTTTTAAGGATTTCCATTATTTTATCTCTATAATTACCTTGAATAATTATTTCATAGTCTTTAACACTTCCACCAACACCGCATTTGGTTTTTAATAATTTCCCTAGTGTTTTTAGATCGTTTTCTTCTCCAATAAATCCAGTAATCACAGTTACAGTTTTACCACCTCGGCCTTTATTTGAAAAATGGGCTTCTAAATATTGTTGGTTAGGAGGTAAGGTGTCTTGTGATTCAGTTTTATTTAATTCGAAATTGTCATTTGTTGAAAAAACGAATCCTCCTAAATCTTCTAAACTGGATAATTTTTTTTTACTCATATTGTTTTAAAAAAGAAAAACGAAATTAATGAATTATATGTTATTTTTTTATTTTATTCCAAATAAAAAGTAGGGCTGCCATTAATTCAAAAAGCAATCCAACTGCCATTACCATATTGGCTTGTTCCCAATCAAAAAGCTTCGAAATAGCGCCTGCTAAGAGTAAAAATACGCCAAACGTAAAAAATGAAATTACTTTTTTTGAAATCATTTTATTAAACCTAATTCTCTTAAACGCTCATTTAAAAATTCACCGGCAGTAATATTCTCATAGGCTACAGGATTTTTTTCAGAAACACATTCAGGTAAACAATTCAAAGACATTTCACTTATTGGATGTGTAAAAAAAGGTATTGAATAACGAGGTTTGCCCCAATCTTCTTTTGGAGGATTCACAACGCGATGAATGGTAGATCGAAGTTTGTTATTTGTAAGTCGTTCTAACATGTCTCCAACGTTAATTACCAATTGATCTGGTAAGGCAGTAACTCCAATCCATTCTCCTTGTTTGTTTTGAACTTCTAATCCTGATGCTGAAGCACCCATTAAAAGTGTAATTAAATTGATATCTCCATGAGCAGCAGCTCTTACTGCGCCTTTTGGCTCACCTATAATTGGAGGATAATATATTGGACGTAGAATACTATTGCCATTGATTACAAATTTGTCAAAATACAATTCTTCTAAGCCAATGTACAGAGCCAATGCTCGCAATACGTAAATGGCAGTTTTCTCGAGCATTTTATAAGTTTCCAATCCTATTTTATTGAAATTGGGAACTTCATTTACAATTACATTTTCAGGGTATTCAGCTTTAAGCTTGTCGTTCCCAACTACTTCTTGTCCAAAATGCCAAAATTCCTTTAAATCGCCTTCTTTTTTACCTTTAGCACTTTCTTTCCCAAAAGCTGTAAAACCTCTTTGTCCACCAATGCCTTCAATTTCATATGATTGTTTAACATCATCAGGTAAATCAAAAAAAGATTTTACTTCCTTATATAAATTATCTGAAAGCGCATCAGAAAGGAAATGACCACGAAGTGCTACAAATCCAATTTCTTCATAGGCTTCCCCTATTTCTTTTATGAATTTTTGCTTTCTTGTATCATCACCTGATATAAAATCCGATAAATCTACACTTGGAATATTTTGCATAATATAAATTTAGAAAGTTAAAATTACAAAAAAAAAGTTACTTCTTATTAAAAGGAATTTGGTAGGTAAGTGTGTAGTTAAAACCAAAACCTAAATTATTTAAAGAAGCTTTATAAAACCCTGGAATATATAAATTCTGGAAATTTTCTGGTGCTTTATCACTAACCAAAGCTTTAAAACCAATACTAAAACCCATATAAAAGTTTTTAAATGTCTCAGCTCTTATTCCCAAAATAAATTCTATCCATTGTGCACTTAAATCTGAATATTCAGTATTAGGTTCAACTGTTTCTGGAATAAAATAAGTGCCATAAATATTTGGTGTATAGCTATTTAGTGTTTGATTAAAGAAGCTAAGACCATAGCGCATACCAACATAAATTTCATTGGTCATACCCTTCCAGTTTTCATAAGCGTTGTAGTTCCCCCCAAATTTCACATAAGACCCTTCAGTAGTAAAATTTAAATAGTCTTCTATCGTTGTTACATTGTCATATCCCAGTTCTATGGCTGCATAAAAATTTTTGTACACACGTGCATCGGCAACAATTTCAAATCCTTTAGTGTCTTCTTTTATAAGTGATATAATGGGTTTGGTTATATCAATACCAACTCTAATTCCAAAAATATCTTTAGCCGTTAAAGTATCTAGTTCCTGCTGTGCATTTACGGCACTACAAGTAAATATGATACTAATGAAAAATATAAACTTGTGCAGCTGTATCATTATCTATTATGGTATTAATAATTTCAATTTCTTTAATCCAATTGTTCTCTGTGCTTTCAATATTTAAATCTTCATAAATGGTTTTGTAACCACATGAACGCCCCACAAAAATATCTTTTCGGTTGTAATTCAATTTAATTTGATCAACAAGAGCATTTGAACCCAAATTGTACCATGTTAAATTTTCATTTAAATCTAAAGGAACTGCAATAGAATCTGCTGATTCATTTATAATGTATAGTCCTTTATTTTCTGCCCAAACAGAATCTAGTAAAACAGATTTAGTTTCAGAACGATTGTCGAAATCATAAAAACGAATCACTAAATTTGGCGTAGTAGCATCAATGCAAATAGAATCTTGCTCACAACTAATAAATGAGATGATTGCCATGATAATAACGATGATATACTTTTTCATTGTATTTATTTTAATTCTAAAAGTACAACATTCTCAACGTGGAACGTTTGTGGAAACATGTCTACAGCTTGTGTTTTTACAATTTTATATTGTTCTTTCATTAAAGCCAAATCACGTGCCTGAGTAGCTGAATTACAACTAACATACACAATTCGTTTTGGAGAAATCTCTAATATTTTAGCAATTACATTTTTATGCATTCCATCACGTGGCGGGTCGGTTATTATAACATCAGGTTGACCGTGTTTTTTTATGAATTGATCGTTGAATACGTCTTTCATATCACCTGCGTAAAACGCAACATTTTCAATGTTATTTAATTTTGCGTTTAGTTTTGCATCTTTAATTGCATCAGGAACAGATTCAACTCCAATTACTTTTTTAGCGCTTTTAGCAACAAATTGAGCAATGGTTCCAGTACCTGTATAAAAATCATACACCACTTCGTCACCTTTTAAATTGGCGAAATCACGGGTTATTTTGTATAACTCATAAGCTTGTGTTGAGTTGGTTTGATAAAATGATTTTGGCCCAATTTTGAATTTTAAGCCTTCCATTTCCTCAAAAATATGATCTCTTCCATTAAATAGTATGATATCTTGATCGTATAAAGTATCGTTTCCTTTCCCGTTAATAACATATTGTAACGATGTTATTTGTGGAAACGCCTCTGATAAAGCATTCAATAAACCTTCTCTTTTTTCCTTTTCTTCTTGAAAAAATTGAATGACTACCATGATTTCACCAGTTGATGAAATACGAAGCATAATGGTACGTAATAGTCCAGATTGTTCTCTTGGATTGAAAAAATCCAAATTATGAGCGATGCCATAATCTTTTATGAAATTTCTAATTTTATTTGAAGGATCTTCTTGTAAGTGACATTTCTCAATATCTAAAATTTTATCCCACATACCTGCAATATGAAATCCACATGCATTTCTATTGTCTATTTCGTCAGTTGAATTTATTTCATCTAAAGTTAACCATCTGCTATTTGAAAAAGAAAATTCCATTTTATTCCTGTAGAAATAGGTTTTCTCACAACCAAGAATTGGTGTAATTTCAGGTAATTCTAAATGTCCAATTCTAATTAAATTGTTTGTGACCTCTTTTTCCTTATAGGCCAATTGATGTTCATAACCCATATTTTGCCATTTACAACCACCACAATGTTCAAAATGTTCACACTCAGGCTCAACTCTTTTTTCAGAAAGCTTATGAAATTTCACAGCAGTTCCTTCAAAATAAGCTTTTCTTTTTTTACCAGTTCTAACATCTACAACATCTCCTGGGACGCAGTTTGATAAGAATATAACGCGACCGTCAGGCGCTTTCGCAACTGTTTTTCCACGTGCTCCTGCGTCAAGTACTTCAATATTTTCAAATATAGTTTGTGTTTTTCTTCTAGCCATGGTGCAAATGTAACAATTTGACATAAAAAAAGCATCTCGTTTTGAGATGCTTTTTTAAATGATTTAATAAATTTATTTTACACTTTTCATGTAAGCAGCTATTGCAGCCAATTCTTCAGCAGTTAAGTCTTTTACAAAACCATCTAAGTTCGCTTTCATAATTGCAACTTGTCCTGGATCAGTATCAACAATTGCACTAGATTTTCCTTTTAAGAATGCTACAATATTACCATTTTGATCACTATATACTTTATTGATGTCTTTAATTGATGGCCCAATTACCTTTGCGTCTGCTTGGTGACAAGTCGTACATGTTTTTTCACCAAATAATTTTTTACCTAATTCAATATCACCGACAACTTCACCTTCAGCAGTTTTTTCAACAGCTTCTACTTTTGGTGCAGCAACTTCTTTAACTTCCTCTTTCTTTTTTTCTCCACAACTGGTTAAAAATAGTGCGACCAATCCAAGAACAAATACAGATTTTTTCATTTTATTAATTTTTATATAATTTATTGACAAAAATATTAAATAATATATTGCTTGGGT
This sequence comes from Bacteroidota bacterium, assembly GCA_015767395.1. The sequence continues at coordinate 5,415 of JADWMI010000001.1, forward strand.
AATTTATATAACAAAATTTTCTGAGTTTTTTTATGGGCTTCAAATTTCGCAAGAAATAATTTTATAGACATCTTCATTTATCTTGAATATTTTGTAATTTGCCGTTTTAAGTAGGATGATTTCTCTCCTGAAATGAGGAATTGATAATTTTCAATTTAAAAATTTTATTAAGATGGTTTCAGAAAAGAATGCATCACAGCAAGCAATTAATTTAGAAGACAAATATGGGGCACATAACTACCATCCTTTACCAGTAGTATTAAATAAAGGTGAGGGAGTGTATGTTTGGGATGTTGAGGGAAACCGTTATTACGATTTTCTGTCAGCTTATTCAGCAGTAAATCAAGGACATTGTCATCCTAAAATAATAAATGCTTTACAAGAGCAAGCGGGTAAATTAACCTTGACATCTCGCGCATTTCACAATGATATTTTAGGTAAATATGAAAAATATGTAACTGAGTATTTTGGTTTTGATAAAGTTTTACCGATGAATACTGGCGCTGAAGCGGTTGAAACAGCTATTAAATTGTGTAGAAAATTTGCCTATGAAAAAAAGGGGATCCCTGAAAACGAAGCTGAAATAATTGTTTGTGAAAATAATTTTCATGGAAGAACAACTACAATAATTTCTTTTTCAAATGATGAAGATGCGCGTAAAAACTTTGGTCCGTTTACGGCTGGATTTATAAAAATTGAGTACAATAATTTGCAGGCTTTAGAGGAGGCCCTGAGATCAAGTAAGAATATTGCTGGATTTTTAGTTGAACCAATACAAGGAGAGGCTGGCGTTTATGTACCTGCAGAAGGGTACTTATCTAAAGCCAAGGCCTTGTGTGAAAAATATGGTGTTTTATTTATTGCAGACGAGGTACAAACAGGTGTGGCTAGAACAGGTAAACTGTTGGCTGTAAATCATGAAAATGTGCATCCAGATATTTTAATTTTAGGTAAGGCAATGAGTGGAGGTGTTTATCCAGTTTCTGCTGTTTTTTCTAATAACAATATTATGAGTGTTATTAAGCCAGGTCAGCATGGTTCAACATTTGGAGGTAATCCTTTGGCTTGTGCGGTTGCTATTGCAGCGCTTGATGTTGTAAAAGATGAAAGTTTAGCAGAAAATGCAGAAAAATTAGGGCAATTATTTAGAAGTGAACTTGGAAAATTTATTGAAACAAATGATTTAATTAAATTGGTTCGTGGAAAAGGGTTGTTAAATGCCATTGTAATTAACGATGCTGAAGATAGTTCAACAGCTTGGGATATTTGTTTAAAATTACGTGATAATGGTTTACTTGCAAAACCAACGCATGGTAATATCATTCGTTTTGCGCCGCCATTGGTTATGAACGAAGCCGAATTGTTAGATTGTGTTTCTATTATTAAGAAAACAATTCTAGCGTTTTAAATATTAAAATAGAGAGCAAAAAAAAAGCAGCCATTTGGCTGCTTTTTTGTTTTTATCCTTTTCTTCGTGTTGAAGGTTTCGAGTTTCCAAAAGAGTTTTTGCTATCAGAGCGTTTTCTTCCAAATCCACTTGAATCTCCACCACCAGATTTACGATCTTTACTTCTTGGTCTTCCACCACCACTTCTTGAGCGATTGCCGTCTCCACCTCTGTCACGTCTTCCTTCTCCGCCACCATCTCTTCTTCCGCCGCCACTTCTTCCAGTACGTTTCTTTTCGGTAATTTCGACGTTTACATTTCTTCCTTCAAAATCTACATCACCTTCTTGAAAGGCAGAAATTGTTTGATCTTGATAATTTTTATCTAATTCAAAAAATGAAAAAGTGTCTAAAATTTCAATTTGACCAATTTCAATATTTTTTGAGATTTGCTGATCGTTAATTAAACCAATTAATCTTGCTGGATTTAATTTGTCTTTTCTACCGATATTGATAAAGAAACGAGACATATTTTCATCATCTCTACGTTTTCCTCTTGAATCAGATCTGTCAGAACCTCTCATGCTATCACTGTCATTCAAGTCAGGAGCATTTTGGTAGTACGATAAAAATGTATTAAATTCTAACGAAACAAATCTTTTGATTAGCTCTTCACGGTCTAAACCTTCTAATTTTTCATAAATAGATGGTAAGAAATCATTAATTTCAACATCATTTACTTTAATGTCATGAACTTTATCAATTAATTTTAATAATTGGTTTTGACAAATTTCTTTACCTGTTGGCACAGGAGTGCTTACAAATTGTTTGCCAATCATTCTTTCAATAGGGCGTAGTTTCCCTTTCTCTCTTCCAGTTACAATAGCAATTGAAATACCTTCTTTACCAGCACGTCCAGTTCTACCACTTCTATGCGTATAAGATTCTATTTGGTCCGGTAATTTGTGATTGATAACATGTGTTAGGTCTGTAACATCTAAACCTCTCGCCGCAACATCTGTAGCTACTAAAATTTGTAAAACTTTTTTACGAAATTTTCCCATTACACTATCACGTTGGGCTTGAGATAAATCTCCGTGAAGCGCATCAGCATTGTAACCATCTTTAATTAATTTATCAGCTACTTCTTGCGTTTCTCTACGAGTTCTACAAAAAATAATACTGTAAATATCAGGATTCACATCAGCAATACGTTTTAATGCATTGTATCTGTTTCTTTCAGAAACCACATAATATTGATGTGATACTTGATCAGATCCTTTATTTTTTTCTCCAGAAGTAATTTCAACTGGGTTGGTCATGTAATTTTTAGCAATACTTTCTACCTCTCTTGGAAAAGTTGCTGAAAATAACAATGTTTGTTTGGTATCTGGGGTAACGTCTAAAATTTTATCTAATTCATCTTTGAAACCCATGTTTAACATTTCATCAGCTTCATCCAAAACAAGCCACTCAACGTTAGACAATTTTAATTGTCTTCTGTTAATTAAATCAACAGTTCTTCCAGGTGTTCCAACTACAATGTGAACGCCTTTTTTAAGTTTTCTAATTTGATCTTCAATACTAGCACCACCGTAAACAGCGGCTACTCTAAAACCTTTAACGTGTTTCGCAAACTCTTCAATGTTTTTGGCAATTTGCAAAGCCAATTCACGTGTTGGAGATAAAATAATAGCTTGTGTATCCTTACTTTCAATATCAATTTGTTCTAAAATTGGTAAACTAAAAGCGGCAGTTTTACCTGTTCCTGTTTGTGCAAAAGCTTTTAAATCGTCCTTTGAAGCTATAACTTGTGGAATAGATTTTTCTTGAATTTCTGTAGGGTTTTCATATCCCAAATCGGTAAGGGCCTTAATGATGTTTTCATTAAGTCCTAGGTCTTTAAATGTTGTCATTCTGTATATATTATGATTTACAGATGCCCATCTATAAACCGGTTAAAAAACGTGCAAAGATACGTTAATAATCGATGCAAGCGATGAAAAAAAGAATTATTGTATTTTATTTATTTCTGTACTTAAACTCTTGGAATCTAGAAAGGTAAATCCATTGTGTACTTTTCCTTTAGAATTTACAAGTATTGTTCTTGGATATCGACTTGTTAAAAAGTTACTAGCGAAACTATCTGAAGGGAGTTTAAATTGATTATTTAAGTTCAATGTTTTTAATTTTGGCTCATTTGAAATGTTTAGAAATGCTGGTTGCATTTGTATTCCAATAAATAGAATATTAGGATGTTTCTTTTCTAGGAAATGCACACGACTAACTAAATAGTCTACCGACATATATTCGGTTGACCAAAAGTATATAAGAGTTTTACGATGTTTAATAACACTATTGATGTTGTTTGAAGAATTTTCGTAAGAAACGATATCAAAATTGGGAAGTGAGTTCTTAATTTCAACAAATTTACTATCATTGACTAGGTTTTGAACCTGATTTATATATGCTTCGTTTGTGCAGTTTTTTAAGAAGATTGATAATTTTTTATTATCAATTGTGCAGGTGTTTTGGGATTTTAAAAAGTCGTTAATTACAATTCTTTTTAATAATGTGTTTTTAATTTCCTCAGAACTAATATTTTCAATAACAGCATTCATAACGTTTATTGTAACATCACTTTTTGTGCTGTCTTGTTCTTTTAGTTGATGACTTAAATTATATAGGTAATTCATCAAATAATTTTGATAAGGATAAAATGATAAAAGATTGTTTTCGTTTAAGTTGATATTATTTCTGTAACTGTAAAAGTTTTCCGAAACTTGAGGAAACTGATCGAGATGGTGTGCGTTTTTATGATAATAAGGATAAACTTCTTTTAATCTATATATTGGTAAATTTATGGCAACATTTGTCAAATGGTCAAATCCTTCGGAGACAACTAATTCATTTTCAACAAATCCTTGGTAAATATTTTCTCTTTTCTGGGTCAATGAATCTAATTTAGATTGAAATGCATCTTCTCCTAATGTAAAATACTGATACATTGCTTTTTCTTCATTTTCATTCTGTAAAAATAAATTAATTAAAAATTCGTTTTTACTACTTCCTTTTCCCGAAAATACAATAGATTCATCAAAGTCCCAGGTGTTTAAACGTACCAAGATGCTATCGGTAGGTTCTAAATAAATGTATTGGAATTCTAAGCCATGTTTAAAGGTATATAAGCCTTCGTCTAAGCTATTGTACTTTGCTAAAAATCTATTATCACTATTTAAACGGATGGTATCAATTACAATATCATCTTTTAAGAATAATACAAAATTTGTTCTTGGATTAAGAATCTCTCCACCAAAATAAGTTTCAGTTTTTTCTTTTACAGTTGGGGTGCAACCGAAAATAAAAATTGATAATATGAATGCTGTTAAATATTTCATTGAAAATGGGTTGAAGCAAAAGTACATACTTGTTATTTGATCGCTTGTTAATAGGATGTTAAAAGTGGTGGCTGGTTGCGCAAATGAGTTAAAATTAACTTCATTTTAACTGTTCTATACTGGATTGATTTTATTACTTTTGCAAAAATTTAAAAATAAGACTTCAATATGCTTTCAGTATCAAATTTATCTGTTCAATTCGGTAAACGTATTTTGTTTGACGATGTTAATACGAAATTTACAATCGGTAATTGTTACGGAATTATAGGTGCCAATGGTTCGGGAAAATCAACTTTGCTGAAAATTATTTCTGGAAAAATGGATCCTACTTCAGGGCAAGTACACCTTGAGTCACGAAAACGTATGTCTGTGCTGTCTCAAGACCATTATGCTTTTGATGATTTTACTGTTTTGGATACGGTTTTGATTGGGAATAAAGAGCTGTATGACCTTAAGAATGAAATGGACGCTATCTATGCTAAAGAAGATTTTTCGGAAGCAGATGGATTGAAAGCAGGGGAGCTAGGAGCTGATTTTGAGGAAATGGGAGGATGGAATGCAGAAAGTGGTGCAGCAACATTATTATCTTCGTTAGGGATAAAAGCTGGAATGCATTATACATTAATGAGCGAGTTAGATGGTAAATCTAAAGTACGTGTATTGTTAGCCCAAGCTTTATTTGGAAATCCTGATGTTTTAATTATGGATGAGCCTACCAACGATTTGGATTTTGAAACAATAGGTTGGTTAGAGAGCTTTTTAGCAAATTATGACAATACTGTTATTGTGGTGTCGCATGACCGTCACTTTTTAGATGCTGTATGTACACATATTTCGGATATTGATTTTGGGAAAATTAACCATTTTTCAGGAAATTATACTTTTTGGTATGAATCGAGTCAATTAGCAGCCAGACAGCGCGCACAACAGAATAAAAAAGCGGATGACAAAAAGAAAGAATTAGAAGAATTTATTCGTCGTTTTTCAGCCAATGTTGCAAAATCTAAACAAGCAACAAGCCGTAAAAAAATGATTGAAAAATTAAATGTTGATGATATTAAACCTTCTAGTAGAAGGTACCCAGCAATTATTTTTGAGAGAGAGCGTGAAGCGGGAGATCAAATTTTAAATGTTGAACATTTATCAAAATCTATTGATGGAGAAGTGATGTTTAATGACCTTCACTTTAATTTAGCAAAAGGAGATAAAATTGCGTTAATTTCGAAAAATTCGAGAGCGGTAACAACTTTATATGAAATTTTAAATGGAAATGAAAAAGCAGATAGCGGGAAATTTCAATGGGGTGTTACTACTTCACAATCATACTTGCCTTTAGATAATGCAGCTTTTTTCAAAGATTCATCATTAAATTTGGTAGACTGGTTACGTCAATATGCAAAAACGGAAGAAGAACGTGAAGAAGTTTATTTAAGAGGGTTTTTAGGGAAAATGATTTTTAGTGGTGAAGAAGCACTAAAAAAATGTAATGTGCTTTCAGGAGGTGAAAAAGTGAGGTGTATGATGAGTAGAATGATGATGACTAGGGCTAACGTTCTAATGCTAGATGAACCTACAAACCATTTAGATCTAGAGTCTATTCAGGCATTTAATAATTCTTTAAGTAACTTTAAAGGAACGGTAATATTTACAACACATGATCACGAATTTGCGCAAACAGTTGCCAACCGTGTTATTGAAATAACGCCAAAGGGAGTGATAGACAGGTATACGACTTTTGATGAATATTTAGACGATCCAAAAATTAAAGAATTACGTAGTAAATTGTATTCTTAATTTATTTAGAAAAAATTCAATATAAAAAAAACAGGCTATTTTACAATAGCCTGTTTTTTTATTGCCCTTTCATTCCTCTTCTTTTTCCGTATTCCTGTAACATTCTTCGATTAAAATCTTTTTCAGCCTTTTGAAGTTTTAGTATTTTTTTTGCGGAAAGAATTTTTGACAATTCGACCGTCATTTTGGTTTTATTTATTGAAATTTCCTGTTCCATTTTCAAGGATTCATCAATAAGTTTCTGGGCTTGTTCTTCAGAAACCTGATCAATGCCACCCAATGAATTAATTTTTCGGTGCATTCCAGCTTCTGTAGAAAATTTTAAGTTTTGAATTTTTTCAGCATATAAATTATATACAGGCCAGAATTTTTCAGCCTCAGCACTTGTTAAATCCAAGGCATCTGTAAGGTATGCCGTTTTTAAGAGTTTGATGTTTTCTCTTTTCATCTTTTGCTGAGCAAAAATAGTTGTTGTGATAAAAAGTAAAAACAATGTTAAGTGTAACGTTTTTTTCATTTTAGTAAGAATTAATTTTCATAAATGATTGCTTCTAAATCTTCTGTATACAAATAATCTAATACCTCTTCTTCTGAGATAGGTGCGCTCATAATATTTGTAGGAATTTCAACTGATGAAAATGCCAAAGCCAGACTTTCACTGTTTATATCAACAAAACCATTGTCAATAAATTGTTCAATTTCGGAAGTTGCTAAAGAATCAAAAGTTATTGTTTTTTGATTGGTGTTTAAAATAAAAATAAGTAGGAGTGATGCTGCAATTGCGATTGGAGCAATATATGTTGTAAATATTTTTATAGAAAAAACGGCTTTAGGAGCTTTGACTTTATTTAGAACGCGGTCTTCAATCGTATCAAAATAATGGTCCGGTAATTCGAAGGCGTCTTTATTCTTTAATTGCTTAGCTTTTATTTTGGTCAAAATTACATCTTCAATTTCTTCAAAATAATTTTCTGGAAGCTTAAAAGCTGAGGCCGTATCTTTTGGATAATTTTTTTGGAGCATTAATTCTGAAATTACATTTTCTTCAACAGCATTCAAGTAATTTTGAGGAATTTCAAAACCTGTTCCCTTGCCTGAAATTTCACTTAAGATGGGTGCTATGATATGTAATTTATTTTTTTCCATATTTAACTATTAGACCTCTTTTATGTTGGAAGGTTTAATTTCAAGTATTTTTCAATTTTTTTTACAGCATGGAAATAAGATGCTTTTAAGGCGCCTTCAGAAGTTTCTAATATGTCTGACATTTCAGCATATTTAATTTCTTCAAAATACTTCATATTAAATACAAGTTGCTGCTTTTGGGGTAAAGTTACAATGGCTTTTTGTAAAAGTAACTGAATTTGATCCCCAGTATAATATTGGTCGCTTTCTAAATTATCAGCCAAGGTATGTTGTAATTCACTAATATCAACATGTTGTTTTTTTGCCTTTTTATTGAGAAAAGTAATGGATTCATTGGTAGCGATTCTATACATCCATGAAAATAATTTACTTTTTTCATTAAAAGAATGAATGTTTTTAAAAACCTTTATAAATGTATTCTGAAGTACATCATCCGTATCGTCATGAGATAGTACGATTTTTCGAATGTGCCAATACAATCTTTCTTTGTACAACGACATTAAGTTGCGAAAAGCCATTTCCTGAGTGTCGGAATTTTTGAGTTGGGCAACTAATATTTGTTCGTCTATCACTAAATATGTTTTTGTTGTTGGACGATAAAAATTAAAAAAGGTTTAATCAATAGTATAAATTATTTTTTTTGATCAAATTTTCTCCTGGAATACCCAAACAATCTACCATCCTTTATGGTGTCAGCAATTCCCGTAGGAAGCATTTCTTCCCAACCGTGATTTCCTGCGGCAATCATATCCAGAATTGTTTTTGAAAAAACATTTAAAATTTCCGTATCATAATCTTTAATATCAACTACTTTTCCATTGTATTTAAAGAATTTATATAGCTCTTTCATACGTGGATGCACTTTTAAGTTTTCACTTGTGACAATTTCTCCAGTTTTTGCATTTTTGAATGGATATAAATATACTTTTAAATCTTTAAAAAATAATTTACCGAAAGCTTCTAAAATACCTCCGCTTATATTGCGATAATATTTTTCATCAAATATTTGAATAAAACTAGATACACCCATTGCCAAGCCAATGCGAGCTTTGGTAAATTCAGAAAAATATTCAACTAATTTAAAATATTCTTGAAAATTGGTAATCATTACATTTTGTCCCAAAGAACATAGTAATTCCGCTCTGTCTAAAAAGTCTCTTTCATTAATTCTACCATCTTCAGAGCTTAAATTTGTTAATGTAATTTCAAAAATAATTTTAGTGTTTTTTTTCTGAACTTTATTTTCATTTAGAAAAAGTTCTTCCGCCAATTTATACATATCCATATTTACCTTTGTTACGGGTCTAAAACTACCTCGTAAAGCCAATATGTTTGCTTTGTATAATTGTTGTGCAGGTAATAAATTGTTACCATCTGGTCCAAACATAACGGCATCTGTCATGCCGTTTTTAACCAATAATAAACTCATTAATCTATTGTCAACATAGGAGAATCGTGGTCCAGAGAAATTAATCATATCAATTTCAAGCTGAATTTCATGTAAATTATCGTATAATGATTTTAGGAGTTCCTTTGGTTTGTCATTTAAATAGTAGGCACCATAAATTAAATTAACACCTAAAACACCTAAAGTTTCCTGTTGTAATTTTGCATCTGTTTCCTTAAAACGAACATGTAAAATAATTTCGTTGTAAGGCTCTAAGGGATCTAATTGAAAATTGATACCTACCCAACCATGTCCTTTAAAATTTTTAGCAAAATCTATTGTTGTAACTGTATTTGCATATGAAAAAAACATTTTTCCAGGATGTTCTTTCCTGTTTAATCGGTCTTCAATTAATTCAATTTCATAGGATAACATTCTCTTTAAACGGTCTTCAGTAACATAGCGACCTTCTTCTTCAGTGCCATAAACAGCATCTGAAAATTCTTTATCATAAGCACTCATTGCCTTTGCTATGGTTCCAGAAGCACCTCCTGCTCTAAAAAAATGACGTACTGTTTCTTGTCCAGCACCAATTTCAGCAAAAGTACCGTAGATATATTTGTTTAAATTAATTTTTAAAGCTTTTGCTTTGCTTGGAATAATGTCACTAATTTCAGTGTCACCTTTTAACTTAAGAGCCATTTTCAATTTTTTAGTAGCACAAAATTAGTGAATTTTGAGGTGACGGCTATTTTTAAAAAAAGAAAGAGGGTAAAACCGTAGTATTTACCCTCTTTTTATGATATTCTTAAAATATGTATTACATATTTTTTAATTCACTAACCAATTCGGTTAATGCAGATTTTGCATCACCAAAAAGCATTGAAGTTTTTTGATTGAAAAACAATTCATTTTCAATACCGGCATAACCAGCATTCATACTTCTTTTATTCACAATAATATGTTTTGCATTTTCAACATCTAAAATTGGCATACCGTAAATTGGACTTGATGGATCGTTGTGAGCTGCAGGATTTACTACATCATTTGCACCTACAACCAATACTACATCTGTATTAGGGAATTGAGGATTGATATTGTCCATTTCAATTAATTTATCGTAGTCAACATTACTTTCAGCTAATAAAACGTTCATATGTCCTGGCATTCTACCAGCAACAGGATGAATAGCATAGGAAACATCAACACCTTTTTCTGTTAAAAGTAATTCAAGTTCATGAATTACATGTTGGGCTTGTGCAACCGCTAATCCGTATCCAGGAACAATTACTACCTTGTTTGCATAATTCAATAAAATTGCAGAATCACTTGCAGTTGTTTTTTTGACAGTACCTCCAGATTTTCCTCCAGAAATAGCACCTGCAGCAGCATCTCCTCCAAAAGCACCGAATATCACATTTGAAAGTGATCGATTCATAGCCTTACACATTACAAAAGTTAGAATTAAACCAGCAGAACCTACTAAAATACCACCAACTAACATCACCATATTTCCGTAAAGAATACCAGTAATAGCAGCAGCAATACCTGTTAAAGAGTTTAATAATGAAATTACAACAGGCATATCTGCACCTCCAATTGGAGCTACAAATAAATAACCATAAATTAATGAAACAATTAATAATACATAAATTAATAAATAACTATCTGTATTCATCAATACAATATAAGTTGCAAAGGCTGCAAGTCCTAAAAACAAAATATTATTAATCAAGTTGTATTTTGGCAACCTTAGATCTTTCATTGATCCATTTAATTTTGCCCAAGCAACAAAACTTCCAGTAAAAGTGATGCTACCAATAACTATAGCAGCTAAAATAGTCGATACAATTGCTGAAGAGGCTTTTTCTGTGCCTTCTGCACCTACATTGTTAGTAAATTCAACCAAACCAATCAATAAGGCACTTCCACCTCCAAAACCATTGAACAATGATACCAATTCTGGCATTTTTGTCATGGCTACTTTCATGGCTATAATCCAGCCTAAAATTCCTCCTACTAAAAGAGCGACTCCTATTAAAATGTAATTTGTTGTAGGGACTTCAAAATCGTGTAGAAATATGGTGCCAATAATGGCTAAGACCATACCAACAGCCGAAATTAAATTTCCTTTTTTTGCAGTTTCTGGATGCCCCAATAATTTTAAACCAATTACAAAAGTAACAGTTGAAATTAAGTAGATAATATTTAATGTAATATTCATTATTTTTTCTTTTTAAACATTTGTAACATACGGTCGGTTACGGCAAAACCACCAACAACATTTATAATTCCTAACACTACGGCTACAAAGCCTAAGCCCAAAGCCAAATAATTTTCAGGATCGGCCTGCAGCATTACTAATAATGCTCCAACGATTACAACACCACTTAAAGCATTTGCTCCAGACATTAAGGGAGTATGTAATACAGATGGAACGTTTTTAATCAATTCTACGCCGATAAAAATCGCTAAAATTAGAATGTAAATTAATTCTAGCTTACTGTTTATAAATTCTAATAATTCATTCATATTTATTCAGTTTTTCCGTTTTTTCTAATAATTCCGTTATGTACAATTAAAGTTTCATCCGTAATTTCTTCTTCTAAATCCCATTTTAATTTATTGTCTTCAGTTAAATGCATTATGAAATTGTACATGTTTTTTCCATATAAATCACTGGCATTGGTTGAAACGCTTTCAGGAGAAATTGTTGTACCAATCACTTTTACACCTTTATGAATAATGGTTTTGTTCATTTTACTAATCTCACAGTTACCACCTTGAGCAGCTGCTAAATCAATTATGACTGCGCCATTTTTCATTTGATCTACTTGTTCTTCTGTTATTAAAACAGGGGACTTTCTACCTGGTACCATAGCAGTTGTAATTACCAAATCGGCTTTAAACAATGAAATGTTAACGGCTTCCTTTTGTCTACGAGCATAATCTTCTGAAGCTGTTTTTGCATAACCGCCTTCAGATTCTTCACCAGTATTGTCAACTGAGATAAATTTAGCACCCAGCGATTCTGCTTGTTCTTTTGTTTCCATTCTAATATCTGTAGCTTCAACTACAGCGCCCAATCTTTTGGCAGTTGCAATTGCTTGTAAACCTGCAACACCCACACCATAAATTAAAACTCTAGAAGGTGTAATTGTTCCTGCTGCTGTCATCATCAAAGGAAATATTTTTGTCATTTCATAAGCTCCTAAAATAACAGCTTTATAACCAGCTAAATTACTTTGAGAACTTAAAACGTCCATATCTTGCGCTCTTGAAATACGAGGCATTGCATCCATTGAAAATGCAGTCGCTCCTTTTTCAGCAATGGTTTTAATAAGTGCTGGATTTGATTTGTGAAATAATTGACTCATTAAAATTTGTCCTTTATCAACTAATTTTAAATCTTCTTCGTCAAAAGGATTGATTTTTACAAGAATGTCAGAATCTTTAAAAACAACCCCTCTTTTTTCAACCGACACACCAATATCTTTATATTCTGAATCTTTAAAAGAGGAAGCGGAACCAGCCCCTTCTTCTATTAAAATTTCAAATCCTTTAGCGACGAATAGTTTGGCTATATTTGGTGAAATTGAAACGCGTTTTTCACCCTTTTGGGTTTCTTTTAATATGCCTATTTTCATATTTGATTGGTTTTATTAACTGTGAAAAATATATATTGAGTTTTCAATATGTTTGATTGAATGAAATTTAGAGAGAAAATTAAAGTAAGAAAACAAACAAAACTGTTTGTTTTAAAGAAAAAAACAGAGAGAATGATATTTATTAAAAAGAAATAATTTAGGGTTAAATTTGATACTTCCATTAATATTGAAATCAATTATTTTTTGAAATGTAAATATAGTTAATTATATGTTTCTAAAACTTGATAAAAATCACTAATTAAGGTATTCTGTAATGTTTTCTGCTTTGGGTATAGATTGTGTAATAATTATTACAATTCAATGCATAAAAGGTAGTAGGCGTATTTAAAAACTTTAAAAAATTAAAGCACTTTCAATGAGAAAAATATTGTATCATAAAGATTACTTGTATTTTTAACAAAAAAAATAACTGATTTGAAAATTACCTTTTTAGGAACAGGGACTTCGCAGGGGATACCCGTAATTGGAAGCACACATCCAGTTTGTTTATCGAAAGATAAACGCGATAAACGCTTACGCGTTTCCATTTTATTAGAATGGGAAGATAAGGTCTATGTTGTGGATTGCGGACCCGATTTTAGATATCAAATGTTACGTGCCAAAGTCCAAAAAATTGATGGTGTTTTGTTTACTCATGAACATGCTGATCATACATCGGGGTTAGACGATATACGTCCGTTTAGTTTTCAACTAGGTGCAGTTCCAATTTATGCACAAAAAAGGGTTTTAGAAAATTTAGCAGCTAGGTTTGATTATATTTTTAATGATGAAAATAAATACCCAGGAGCACCAAGTGTTCTTCAAAATAATGTTGAAAACAATCCATTTTACATAAAAAATTTAGAAGTAACACCTATTGAAGTTCAACATGGTAAATTAACAATTTTAGGATATAAGTTTAAAAATATGGCTTATTTAACAGATGTGAAGACAATTACGGCTAAGGAAAAGGAGAAGCTTAAAGACTTGGATATATTAATAATTAATGCCATCAGATTTAAAGCACATCATTCTCATTTAAATTTGGAGGAAGCGCTTGCGCTGGTTAAAGAATTAAATCCAAAGAAAACATATTTCACGCATATTAGCCATCATTTAGGTTTTCATGCCGAAGTTGAAAAGAGCTTACCAGAAAATGTGTATTTGGCATATGATGAATTGGTGTTAACCATTTAATGATTAATCGTCAAGGTGGTATATTTTTCGAATTTCTTTTAAAATGTCGTCAAAATTTATTTTTAAATCTACTAAGTTTCCAGTATGAATGTCAAAAACCCAGCCATGAACCGTTAGTTGTCTTTTTCTGATTGCTAATTGAACATCAGATGTTTTTAAAACATTAATACATTGTTCTTGAACATTTAATTCAACTAATTTTTTATATTTTTCGTCTACAGAAGTAATGGCATTTAGTTCTTCATTGTGCATCCTGTAAACATCTCTAATGTTTCGTAGCCAAGGATTTAAAATGCCTAAATCTGTTGATTCCATTGCTGCTTTAACACCACCGCATTCATAATGCCCGCATACAATTACATGTTTTACTTTTAAAACGCTTACCGCATATTTTATAATAGACATAGCACTTACATCAAGACTTGAAACCATATTTGCAATATTTCGCATTACAAATACATCTCCAGGTTGTGCACCCATTAATTCTTCAGATGATACACGGCTATCAGAGCAACCAATGTATAATATTTCAGGATTGTGATCGTTTGATAATTCTTTGAAATATTGAGGGTTTTTACCCAATTTTTCAGCAACCCAGTTCTGATTATTTTTAAATATTTCTGATATTTTCATAAGACTACTAACTACGTTTTAGTTCATGCAATAGTATAAAATTAAAATTAAATTGCGCCCTAAAATTCTTAATTAAGATTGTGAATAGGTTGTCGTATTGAGTTATGTGCTGTATATTCGTAATAAAATATTCTAAAATTTATTTAGGTTTCAATATGAAAAAGTCAATTAAAAATATTTCGATTCAATTTTTGAGTTTTGTTTTGGTACTGTTTAGTATTACATTTTCAACGAAGATAAATGCGCAACAAGATCCTGAAAAGCAAAATGTTTCTGAGCAAATTAGCGAAGAGCAGATAATTGACTTACCAACACTTTCTGAAATTATTCCGCAAGTTTCTTTATTGTCTGATAAATTATTTATTCTTGAAAACAGTATTGATGAATTGGTTGATGCTAATGTTATTAAAGAAGAGTATAAAAAGATTTCGGAGGTATTAAAAGCCATCTCGACTGAATTTAATGCGCTAAAAAAGGAAGAGCATGTCAATGCCAACGAGTTTGATAATTTAAAGCTAGAATTAGATCAGGCAGGACAATTGTTTGGAGAAAGTAATACAGTCTTAACAGATGCAATTAAAACACTTGAGACCTCAAGATCTGAATGGTTGAAATACAAAAATAAGTGGGTGACCTATCAAGAATTCTTGTTAAAAGAGGAAATACCAGAAGAGGCAAAACAAACGTTGATAGGAGCGAATAAAACAATTGAGAAAGGCCTGGATATTGTTGTTACTAAATTAAACTCATTAATGAAAGTTCAACAAATAGGTTATGATAATCAATCAATTATTAATGATTTAAGTAATCAAATTTTATTGTTGCGTCAAAAGAAAATAGTGAGTGCTTTTGAAAAAGCTTCGATTCCTATGTACTCTTCAAGGTTTTACGCCCAGTTTAAAGGGTTAGGCAGTAAAATAAAGAGGGGTTTTTCTGCAGTAATTTTGCCAACCGAAAGCTTTTTTCAAAATTATTGGTGGATTCATCTTTTTCAAATCTTTATAACCGTATTGGTTATATATTTAATTCGAAAAAATAAAAAGATATTAAAAGGTAGTAAAAAATACAAGTATTTTAGTGATAGAGCTATTTCGGCAGGATTATTTTTTGGTGTTGTTTTTGTTCTTTTATTTCATATAGATATGAATGCACCTCCAATTTGGGGATTGTTTTCTTTTGTAATTGGTGGACTTGCCTTTTGCAGACTTATAAGTAGTAGGGATGTAGCACCCTGGAAAAATCATTTTTTTTATGCCTTGGTATTTATAATAATTA
>JADWMI010000001.1:21377-23918 GCA_015767395.1 Bacteroidota bacterium
GATGTAGCACCCTGGAAAAATCATTTTTTTTATGCCTTGGTATTTATAATAATTATAACTGGAATTTTTAATGTATTTAATTTCCCCATTCCATTGTTTAGAGTATTTGTTTTATTTGTTTCTTTAGCAGGTATTTATAAATTATATGATTGGAATAAAAAAAATTCACTAACCACTAAGTCTAAAAAACACATATGGTTTTTTAATTCCGTTTCGGGTTATTTAGGGATTATAGTAATTTCAGAATTTATAGGTAAAGAAGTGTTAGCATTGTATATGTATGAGGCTTTGTTAAAGTCAATTATGCTAATTGTTTTTGTTTACGTATTTATTAAAATGATACAAGTTGGTATTGAAGCAGGATTAAAAACGATTGCAAAAGGAAACAAGAACACATCAACTGAAATTATAAATAAGACTTTAAAAAGAATAACAACAATACTTAGTATTCTAACAATAATGTTTGTAATACCTAGATTGTTGGTGATTTGGGGTGCGTATAAGGATGTTTCAGATGCATTTGATCAATTAGTAGAAATTGGTTTTAGTATTGGGGAAGTTAAAATTTCGTTGGGAGTGGTTATTTCCTCAATTAGTATTTTATATGTGTCATATATACTATCTACAATACTGGAAATAATTTTAATGAATGATAGGTTTGATAAGGATTTAGACAAAGGTACTCGATTGTCTATGGCGCAATTGCTTCGTTATTTTTTATTATTTTTTGGTTTCTTATTGGCAATAGCAGCGCTTGGTTTTGACCTTACAAGTTTAACAATTGTTTTAAGTGCCTTAGGTGTTGGTATTGGATTTGGTTTACAAGGTCTTGTTAATAATTTTGTGAGTGGTTTAATTTTACTTTTTGAAAGACCGATTAGAGAAGGGGATACAATTGAATTAGAGGGTGAGTGGAGTGAAGTAAAAAAAATAGGCCTACGGTCGACAACTGTTCAAACTTTTGACCAGTCAGACGTAATAATACCAAATGCAGACTTGGTTTATAATAAAGTAACAAACTGGACTTTAAGTAACCGAAGAAGGAGGATCACAATTCTGGTAGGTGTTGCATATGGTTCGGATGTTGCCTTGGTAATTGAAAAATTAAAGGAAGTTGGTAGTAATAACAATAGTTTGGTGAAAAATCACAAACCCGCTGTGCTTTTTCGTGATTTTGCTGATAGTACCTTAAATTTTGAATTACGTGTTTGGGCTAAAGATGCTCTCGATTCTATACAGGTTGAAAGTGATTTGCGCCAAGAAATAGATAAATTATTTAGAGAAAACAATATTGAAATTGCTTTTCCTCAGAGAGATTTACACATTAGAAGTGTTGATAAATCAATATCAGTAAATCGTTCTATATCAGATGAAAAATAAATAATTAAATAAGTTTACAAATGGAAAATCAAACAACTTTAGGAACGTCCTTAATTAAATTTATAATGTTGAAGGGCATTTTTTTATTAGTTACAGGATTGGTTCTTTTAATTTTTCCTGAGGCAACTTTAGCAACACTCATATTTGTAATGGGAATTTATTGGTTAATTGATGGTGTTTCAACAATTGTAAACTCAATAAAAAGACGTAATACCCATAGTGCTTGGGGTTGGGGAATATTTACAGGTGTTCTTGGTACAATTGTAGGATTCGTAGTTTTGTCGAGACCAATGTTAAGCGCAGTATTAACTACTTCATTTTTAATGTGGTTTTTAGGTGTTTCTGCAATGATTTATGGATTTAGCAGTTTAATAACGGGATTTAGATTGCCAAAAAGCACAGGAAAAACATCTATGATTTGGGGTGGGATTTTCTCTGTTTTATTTGGTATTATTATCATTTCATCACCTTATATGTCGGCAATTACCTTGGTTTATGCAGTTGGAATTATTGCAATTATTGGAGGGATTTCGATACTAATTGTAGCGTCTAAAATGAAGAATAAATTCAAAGATATTAATTGAAAATAGGATGCTTGAATAAAGATTTAATCCTCAAATAGTTTGGTTTATTTATATTGTTTTTTAAATCTTAGATAAGACAAAAAGAAGCAATAAAATCTACTAAAATTGTATAAGATTTAGTACATTTAGCAATTAAAACCAGAGACAAAAAAAGGTTTGTTCTCTGGTTTTATTTAGATATAGATTGTTGTAAATCATTAAATTAGTAAAAAATGTTCTTTCCTAAAATTAAATATATAAGTTACTTCTTTATTATATTATTAGCTGTAAATGCTTGTAATACGAAGGGAAAAGAGGAATATACAGATGTGCATGAAGGTGTTCAGGGAGATTTTTCAGAAGCTTCTTTTGTTGGTTCAGAAAGTTGTAAATCTTGTCACGAGCCTGAATATGCACTTTGGAAGAAATCGCACCATGATTTAGCCATGAAATTGGCCGATTCAGTTTCTGTTTTGGGAGACTTCAATAATTCGGAATTTATCCACAAAGGGGTTTCACATAAATTTTTCAAAAAAGATGGAGATTTTTATATGAATACTGCTGATAAACAAGGGGTGTATCAAGATTATAAAATTGT
>JADWMI010000001.1:24018-26447 GCA_015767395.1 Bacteroidota bacterium
GATGAAGATTATGTATATGGATCTTTTGTACAAAGTAAGATGTATGGTTTGGGGATTTCCTGTAGAGATTGCCATGATGTGCATTCAATGAAATTAAAGAAAGATGGAAATGATTTATGTATGACTTGCCATACGCCAAATTACAACACAAAAGAACATCATTTCCACGAAAATGGAACTGATGGAGCAAGTTGTATAAATTGCCATATGCCAGGAAGGTTGTATATGGGGAATGATTTTAGACGCGATCATAGTTTTAGAATTCCAAGACCAGATCAAACTGTAAAATATGACGTTCCAAATGCTTGTAATACTTGTCATACAGATAAAGATGCACAATGGGCCAGCGATTTTATTGTTGAAAAATACGGAACAGAAAGAGCCGATCATTTTTCAGATCATATGTTGAAAGGTTTTTTTGAAGATTATACGGCGTTTCATAAAGTGTTAGAAAATAAAGCTTATCCGGAAATTATTCGAGCTTCAGCCTTAAATCAATATGCAAATGGCCCATTAACAGAAGCTGATATTAGTGCTTTAAGTATTTACTTGAAGGATTCTTCTGTTTTTGTTAGGGATCAAGCTGTAAATGCTTTTGAACGATTGAATGTGTCAATTGTTAAAGATAAAGTAGCTCCTTTGTTGAAAGATTCTGTAAGAATGGTTAGAATAGCTGCAGCCAGATATTTTAATAACAATAATGTTGATGAATTAAATGTTGATGGTTTTAAAAGTGCTAATAAAGATTATTTAAACAGCATGGATGTAAATGCTGATTTTGCTTCAGGACAACATGAAAGAGCTGTATATTTTCAAGAAAGAGGGAATACAGAAGCAGCTATTGATGCCTATAAAAAATCAATTAAAATTGATAACAGGTACAATAGATCTCGTATGAATTTAGCATTGATTTATTATGGCCAAGGCTTAACAGCTGAAACGGAAGAACTGTATTTAAAAGTTGTAGAACAAGAACCTGAATTTAGCTACTCATATTATATGTTAGGGTTGTTATATAATGAAATAGGTGATTCTGATAAAGCAATGGAATATTTAAAATTATCTTGTGAAAAGATACCTGTAAATGTGAATGCATTTTATAATTATATTGTAATGTTACAGCAAAAGAACTTAAATAAAGAAGCTGTTGAAATGGCCAATAAAGCACTAAGTTTAAGCCCCAATAACGAGCGGATTTTATACGTAAAATTAACAGGACAATTAAATTTAAACCTTTTAAATGAAGCCTACAATACAGGTGTTCAATTGGTGCAAATTGCACCTTCCAATCAAAATTATCAACAAATATTAGGTAGTATTAATCAGCGTTTGAGACAATAGAGCGTTTTAGAATATTAAAATCTAGTATATTTACTTAAACGATTAAAAGAATAAAGTTATGAAATCAATTTATGAAAAATTAAATTTTATAGTATTATGTGTCTTTATACTAAGCTCTTTTCAAATATTTTGCCAAAGTGAAGACAGCATTCAGCCAACAAGTAATGACGATAAATTGGCTGCCGCAATTCAAAATCCTGTGGCAAGTTTGGTGAGCATACCATTTCAAAACAACTTGGATTTTAATGATAGAAATACCAATACGTTAAATATTCAACCTGTATTTCCATTTAACCTAGGAGAAAAAGTAAGTTTGGTTGCAAGAACTATTATACCCGTAGTTAGTGCCTCTTTATACAGTGAGTCGAGTCCAAATGCGAAAATAAAAGGGATTGGAAATATATCTTCAGCTTTGTTTTTGACACCTGCTAAACCAGGTAAATTAATATGGGCCGTTGGGCCAACATTAACTTTTGGAACTGTAACACAAGGAGTTGGAACTAATAAATTTAGTATAGCACCTTCAGGATTGTTATTGTATCAAAATAGTGGATTGACAATTGGAACCATAATTCAAAACTCTTGGAGTGTTGCTGGTCCATCTGATGCAGCAGATGTAAATTTATTTTATTCCCAAATATTTATTGTTAAAAATTTGAAGAAAGGATGGTACGTAAATACAGCACCTATTATAACTGCAAATTGGGAAGCCGATAGTTCACATAGATGGACAGTGCCATTAGGAGCGGGTTTTGGTAAATTGTCTAAGATCAATAAACTGCCAGTAAATTGGCAAGTTGGATATTACGGTTATATTGAACATCCAACAGGCGCAAAGAGTCAATTAAGATTTCAAGTTGTGTTTATATTGCCCAAGCTTTATTAATAATATTGCGAAGATTTAAATTTTATAATAACCATAAATCTAATTTTAGCTTTATGGTTATTTAATTTAAAACAGTTTTTCTACCAATTGTTTTGGTGATGATATCTTTTTCTATATCCCAACCTCTAGCAGGTGAATATTCACGACCGTAATATATAATTTGTAAGTGTAATTTATTCCATAATTCTTTTGGAAACAATCG
>JADWMI010000001.1:26547-33074 GCA_015767395.1 Bacteroidota bacterium
ATTTCTTCCACAGATAATTTCACCATATCATATGGGTTGTCTGCTTTTTCAAATAGGAGAGGAGTAATGATATTTACTCTAGCATCTGTGCTTTGTGCTGATAATAAAACAGCAATTAAGAGTGTATATGGGTCTTTATGGTTTAATGGAATAGGTGTTTCAGGATAAATATTTTCTAAGGTATTAATTACAAATTGTACTTTTTCTTTTTTTGTCATTTTATGTATATTTACAAAAGCTAAAATACAAATTATGACAACATTAAAAGCAGGGGATAAAGCACCAAATTTTGAAGCATTAGATCAAACAGGTAAAACAATTAAATTATTGGATTATCAAGGCAAAAAGCTAGTATTGTTTTTTTATCCAAAAGCGAGTACACCAGGGTGCACCATGGAGGCTTGTAATTTAAGAGACAATTATCAAACGTTTTTGGCTCAAGGTTATGACGTATTAGGTGTAAGTGCTGATTCAGCAAAAAGACAGCAAAATTTTATAAATAAAAACGAGTTGCCATTTCCCTTATTGGCAGATGAAGATAAAACGGTAATTAATGCTTATGGTTTGTGGGGTCCTAAAAAATTTATGGGACGTGAATATGAAGGCATTCATAGAGCTACTTTTGTAATTGAAGAAAATGGAATTATAGAAGAGGTGATTGTCAAAGTAAAAACGAAACAACACACCGCTCAAATTTTAGGGTGATTTAGAACGAAATAGCAGCAGAAAATATGTTTTAGTCTTGGTTAAAGTCTATATTAAAATTTCATATCTAATTTCACATTAAATACGCGCGGCGTCATATAATTTGGGATGGAATAATACTCTTTTGAATATACATCTCTTACCCAAGTATTGGTTATAGAGTTTTGAACATCAAATAAGTTGAATATTTCAAATCCAATAGCCAATTCTTTAAAATTTTTAAGCCATTTTTTGTTTGAACTATTTTGTGCATCAGTAAAAACATAGGTAATACCAATATCCGCTCTTTTATAGTCGTTCAATCTGTTTTGGTAATCGTAAGGGTTCGTATAGGATGGAGAGCCTCCCGGAACACCTGTATTATAAACCAAGTTTAAATACATTTTAACATTTGGTATGGTTGGGATATAATCTTGAAACAGCATTCCAAATTTAAATCGCTGATCGGTTGGACGTGCAATGTAGCCCATGTTTTCATAGTTTTCTTCCGTTTTTAAAAAGCCAATACTAATCCAACTTTCTGTTCCTGGTACAAATTCACCATTTAAACGTAAATCTAAACCAGTAGCGTAAGCCACCGCATTGTTATTGGCAATGTAGCTAATTTTAACATTGTCTACAGAGTAGATGTTAACATTGGTTAAATCTTTATAATATACTTCAGAAACCAATTTAAAAGGTCTGTTCCACAAATCAAAACTATAGTCGTTGCCAAAAACAACTTGTAAAGATTTTTGGGCTTCTACCGTAGGAATGACTTCGCCTGCATAATTTCTAAGTTCTTTGTAAAAAGGAGGCTGATTGTACATCCCTCCAGAGATTCGGAAAAGCATGTCTTTGTTCCAATCCGGTTTAATTGCAAATTGACCTCTTAGACTAAAAGTAGTTTGATTAGAAGTTTCAAGACCTTGTCCATTTACATCCCAATTATGAGCTCTAACGCCAATGTTATACCAAACTTTATGAGCATTTATAAAGGTGTTTTTACTGTATTGAGCAAACAAAACCATTCTATTAATAGCAACATTATTTTGCGCATTTACATATTGGTAAGGTGTTATTGCATCGGTATAAGGTTCATATGGTTGATTGTTTGGAATATGGTGAGGTGGACGGACATTAAAACCTACAGAGTCTATTACCTCCCATTCTTTTATACGATCTCTAATATCTTCATTTTTATATTTAACACCAAAATCTACCTGATGGCTATTTTTTTTATAGGTTCCTTTTAGTTCAATGGCAGTTATTAAAGCATCAAGGTCATTACGAGCGTGGTCTAGTTGTGTTCCAATACCTTCTGAAAATTCAACATCACCAAAATCGCTAGAGCTAAAATCCGAATTTACTTCACCCAAATTGTAATTGGCCAAAATATCGTAATGTTCCTGTTCAACCGTGTGATAAACTGAAGTTGTTAAGCCAATATTAAAGTTGTCATTCACAACATAAGTTCCATTTAAAGCTCCAAATAAAGTTTCGTAGGCGTCTTTTTCTTGTCCGTTGTAGTAAACAATTAATTCTAAAGGGTCACTTAAATTTCCAAACTTGGTTCTTCTAGATATAGGTGTGTAGTTGTAATTGTTTAAGGAATAAGATCCTAGAAAATCAATTTTCAATTTTGGGTTTAGCAGGTAAGATAGATATAATTGGACATCAGTAAAATTTGGTTTTGTGTTGGTTTCAACATCTTTACTGTTTATAAATAAGCTATTGTTGTGGTACCTAACTCCTAACAGCGCACTTAATTTATTATCTAAAAGTGTGCCCTCTAAAGTTGCACTTGCACCTAAAAGACTGGCGCTAATGCTGGCCGCATATTCAGTAGGGGTTCTATATGTAATATCTAAAACCGATGAAAGCTTGTCTCCATATTTGGCCTGAAAACCACCCGCTGAGAAATTGATATTTTTTACCAGATTTTCATTTACAAAACTCAAACCTTCTTGTTGTCCAGTATTAATCAGAAAAGGACGATATACTTCAATTCCATTCACATAAACAAGGTTTTCATCAAAATTTCCACCACGGACATTGTATTGTGTACTTAATTCATTGTTGTTGTTTACCCCAGCCAATGTTAGTAAAATGTTTTCAACGCCACCTTTTGCTCCTGGTATTTTTATGGCATCTGCAGCACTCACTTTTAAAATTCCCTGCGCATCCTTCTTTTCATTTTTCACTATTACTTCTTCAATTTCTTCAACTTTTATTGACAATGTTGGCGAAAAATTGAGGGTTTTATTTTTTGGAACAGTGAATTTTTTTTGAAAGGTTTTATAAGATACATGCGTGAATTTTATCGTAATTTCTATGCCAGCGGGCACTGTTAAAATAAACTCACCTTTGTTATTGGTTGTGGTTCCATATTGAGCACAAGTTATTGCAACAGCTGAAATGGGTTCTTTAAATTCATTTTTTACAACACCTTTAATTGTAGCGTTTTGTGCGCAAATAAATGTTGTGAATACTAAAAAGATGGTTAAGGTTAAGTTTTTCAAATTGAGGTTTTATTTTTTTCGAAAGAATGTGGTATTTAAAGTTGTTTCGTTCCCAACATTGTCTTTTACAATTACTGTAAGTTCATGCTTGGCTTTAACAAATTTTTTGTCCTTAAAATTATAGGTTAATACTCCTTTTTTTACATTGTATTCCATTAAAATCCATTCACCATCAATTTCACCTCTATAAGAATTAATACCTGATTCTTTGTCAGAAATTTTGACTTGAAGGGTATCAACATAAGTTAACCATTGTTTGTTAGCAAAACTATGTGGACTAACTTTGGGTGGAATTGTGTCAGATAATAAAGTGAAATTACCCAATGTTTTTGTGGAAGTGTAAAATGTAGTTTCTTTTTTTACTGTTGATTGATATGATGAACTTCCTTTTTTACTAATTGAAGCGATGTATAATTTTTCTTTTTCAGTTTCAGCATATTTGCTGACATCAAAAGTAAGCGTATATCTCTTGTTTAAAGGGATGGTAGGCGTGTGAACTTTTATGAGCTCCCCGTTTACATCAAAATCTAAATAAAAACTATTGTAAAAGGTGTTTTTAGGAAAAGCTACAGTAATGCCTTCTTTAGTGAATTTTTGAAATTCAGTATGTACTATTTTATAAGGAGTGCTGTTTTTTGGAGCGACTACAATATTACTTTCTTTTTTTCCAAGAACTGGAATGATGATTTTTTGTGAATTACCTTTAAAATCTTTCGCGATAATATCAATAGTATAGTCTAACCCTTCTTCAATGCTTATATAGCCATTATTTATAGAAACAGGATACATATTTAACTTATTCAAGGGTTCTGTATACGTTTTATGAATGGTTTGGTTCAATGTGGCTTTACGCTCATAATCAATCAGTAAATTGATATACTTCCCTTCTGAAAAAGAAGAAGTATTGGCCATGAATTTATGAGTAAGTTTGCCATTTACTAACATTTCTAAACTATAAATTCCATTCTTATTATAGGCATTGTCCAATTGGTCATATACATTTACTCCAAATCCAATAGCACCCAAAGCATTAATTTTATTAGCAATATAATCACCATTGGTTAATTTTCTATAGCTAAGTTTTGTTGGTACCTCAACTCCATTTATGTGGGAATTTTCACTTAATGAATACCCCATTAAACTATTAATTCTTGGTTTTTTTGAATCTTCAACTTGAATCCCAAAAAGCATTGGATTTATTATTTCTTGTTTACTGTTTCTAATTTCAAAATGTAAATGAGGGCCAGCATAGCCACCGGTACTGCCACTAAGGGCAATTGCATTACCTTTAGTAACAGTTAATTCATTTGCAGAAGGAAAGAGTTCTATCTCAAATTTCTCCTTTTTATATTGCTGTTTTTTTAGATAGATCTCAATTTGATCATTAAATTTTTGAAGGTGGGCATAAACTGTCGTATAACCATTAGGATGGGTTATATAAATGGCTTTTCCATAACCCCAATGCGAAATTTTAATACGAGAAACATAGCCGTTTGCAGCTGCCAACACATTGAAACCTTCTTTCTGTTGTGTTTTAATATCAATCCCAGCATGAAAATGATTTGAACGCAACTCTCCAAAAGTACCTGATAATATTAGGGGGATTTCTAAAGGGTTACTAAAGTAATTTGTAGGGTATGAGTTTGTTACAGTGGCACTTCCTTGTGAGAACGCAAAAAAAACGTTAAAAATTATTATAAATGATGTTAGTTTTTTCACAAAAAATATTTTCAGCTAAAATAGTAAATAATAATTTTTAAAAACGCTCTAACTCAAAGCTTTTGTACATAACCATTAAACATTTTATTAAAATGATAGAAAACAGTTGTAATATTCCTTTACTAATACTAACTTTGTATTTATAGTTTATATTCTTTAGGCATTTATGAGTACTATTACAGAGGCTGTTGATTTAGTTGAAAATAAACTCAAAATACTCTTAGAAAATTATAATTTTTTAAAAGAAGAAAATGATTTGTTATACAGCAAATTAGCGGTTTTAGAAAATCAAAATGCAAAAGAAAAGCAGTTACTTAATGAGCTTGAAAATAAATATCAAACATTAAAAATTGCAAAAACTATAGAAGGCAGTAAAGAAAATACAAGAGAAACAAAACTCAAAATAAATGCTTTAATTCGTGAAATTGATGCGTGTATTGTTCAATTAAGCGAATAAGTTCTTTAAAATGGCAGATTCTTTAAAAATAAAGGTAACTATTGCAGGTAGATCTTACCCCATGAAAGTGAAAAGTGTAAATGAGGAGGAAGGGATGAGAAAGGCAGCAAATCATATTAATGATTTAGTTACTAAATTTGAAAAGAATTATGAAGTTGGTGATAAGCAAGATGTATTGGCTATGTGTGCCTTACAATTTGCCTCATTAATTGAAATTAGTGCTATTAATAAAGATCAAGACATAACGGAAGCAACAAAAAATTTGAATAAATTAAGTGTTTTAATAGATGAACACTTAGAAAAATAAGTTCTTTAAAATTAATTAATAACACTGCCTACGTTAGTAATTGTTTGTTAAACTCAACAAGATATCTTTATAAAGGATGAGTCTTAATTGTAAAAGCGTGCCGTCTAGAACGGATACTTGATCAATTAGTTAATCCTAAACATGTAATAAGGAGTTTACATAAAACCATACTAATGTAGGTTTTTTTTTATATAGATGTAAATTATGGTAGAATATATTATGCCAATTTTGGTAGGTATTGGAATAGGGCTTGCAATTGGTTTTATAATTGCAAAAGTTGTTGAAAAAAAGAAAGCAACTAAAATAATAAAAGGCACTAGAAAAGAAGCTTCAACAATTTTAAGAGAAGCCAAAATAGAGGCTGATGGACTGAGACAAGATAAAATATTACAAGCAAAAGAAAAATTTATTGAGTTAAAGTCTGAACACGAAAAAGTGATTATTGCGCGTGATAAAAAAATGGCTGAAGCCGAAAAACGTACCCGTGATAAAGAGTCTCAAATATCTAGTGAGTTAGACAAAAATAAAAAGTTGAATAATGAGATTTCTTCGAAATTAGAGGAATATTCAAAAAAAACAGATTATTTAGAAAGAAGAACTGATGAGGTTGACAAATTGCATAGAAAGCAAGTTGAAAATCTTGAAGTAATTTCTGGATTGTCAGGCGAAGATGCTAAAAAGCAATTGATGGAGACTTTAAAAGATCAGGCAAAATCTGATGCAATGGTTCATATTCAAGAGACTATTGAAGATGCTAAATTAACCGCCCAACAAGAAGCTAGAAAAGTTATTTTAAATACCATTCAACGTGTAGGTGTAGAGCAAACCGTTGAAAATT
>JADWMI010000122.1:0-5625 GCA_015767395.1 Bacteroidota bacterium
AATTAAAACAAGACACTGAACTAACAAATATAAATGATATTTCTTGACTACAATTATAATACCAGTTTTAATTAATTTCTATGAATGCGTTATTTAATTAAATAAAGTATTTTTACACTCAATTTAACACAATACTATTTTTTAATTTTGAAAATTTATAACAATTTATCAGAGTATCATGCAACTCAAAAATCGTTTGTAACTATTGGTACTTTTGATGGTATACACATAGGCCATCAAAAAGTAATTAAAAATTTGATAGAAAGTGCAAAAAAGGAAAATGCAACCTCCCTTTTATTAACTTTTTTCCCACACCCAAGAATGGTTTTACAAAAAGATGTTGACATTAAATTGATAAATACCATTGGTGAGCGCACTCAATTATTAAAAAAAATGGGACTAGAAGCACTCATAATTCAACCTTTTACTGCCGCCTTTTCAGAATATTCCGCTTTTGATTTTGTGAAAACTGTTTTTGTAGATAAACTTCATATTTCAAAATTGGTTGTTGGCTATGACCATCAGTTTGGAAAAAACAGGGAAGGTAATTTGGAGCAATTGAATGCATTTGGAGAGGCTTTTAACTATGAAGTAGAAAAAATCCCTCACCAAGATATTGATAATATTGCAGTAAGCTCAACAAAAATAAGAACGGCCATAGAAAATGGTGAAATTGAAAAAGCCAACAATTACTTGGGTTACAATTTTATGCTGACAGGCGAAGTTGTGCAAGGGAAAAATTTAGGTGAAAAAATAGGTTTCCCAACAGCAAATTTACATATTAAAGAAGGTTATAAGCTAATTCCAAAAACGGGTGCATATATTGTCAAAGCAACCATTGATAACAAAACTGTTTTCGGTATGATGAACATCGGTTTCCGTCCAACGGTTAGTGGCAAAAATCAAACTATTGAGATTCATTTTTTTGATTTTAATAAAAACTTATATGGCAAAACTATTCAAGTTGAAGTCCTTTACTTTTTACGCAATGAACATAAATTTGAAACTGTTGAATTTCTTAAACAGCAACTAAAAGAAGATCAACAAAAATCGTTAGAAATAATTCGCGGCACCTTTTTTGAATGATATTTTTTATAATTTAACAATATGAAAACTCTAATTGTTCTAAGTCTACTTCTTTTAGCGTCCTGTAAATCCACCCAACAGGTAAACTCACAAGTTATTAGTAATGAATCTATAATCACTAAAACTGAAAATTGTCCTGAAAATGGCACTTGCACTCTGGAACTAATTCCAAATAAAAAGCTCGATTTTAAAACTGATGAATTTGGTAATTTGTACCCTACAATTAACAATGGTGAAAAAATAATATTAAAATACACCTTCACAAAAAACCCAATTGAAAATACTGCAGATAGCAATTACACTGAAATTGTATATGCTGAACTAGAACCATCTTATTCAAATATTAATTTGGTTGATGATCAATTGCAAACTATTAAATTACACTATGGTCGCTTGTGTTTTTGCAAAGGTGAAAGTGGTTATTTTGCTATAAAAAATGGTGTTTTCAACCTTTCAAAAAACGCTAAAGATTCCTTGAAAATCGATTTAAATTTTTCAGTTAAAAAAATCCCTCAAATTATTTCTGAAATACACGAAACCATTTCTTTAAAATCAAATGAAACTAATTAGCGTCTTTTAATCGCAATTTCTTAAATTTGCCACCTAATTAAAGGAAAAACAATGTTACAGGTAGCGTTTATTAGAGAAAACAGAGAAACTGTTTTAAAAGGTTTAGTGAAAAGGAATTTGAAAAATGCCGAAGAATTGGTTGCTAAAACTATTTTGGCCGATGAAGAAAGAAGAGCAATTCAAACAGAATTAGATGCTGTTTTAGCCGAATCTAATAAATTATCCAAAGATATTGGACAATTGTTTAAAACAGGTGAGGCACAGAAAGCAACTATCTTAAAAGGAAAAACAGTTATTTTAAAAGAAAAATCTAAAGATTTAGCTGAAAACCTTCAAAATAAGGCGACTGAATTACAAGAATTATTATACTTAATTCCAAATATTCCGAATGAAATTGTCCCTGCTGGAACTTCAGAAGAAGACAATTTAGAAATTTTTAAAGAAGGAGCTATTCCTGTATTACACCAAAATGCTTTACCGCATTGGGAATTGGCTAAAAAATACGACATCATTGATTTTGAACTTGGAAATAAAATTGCAGGTGCCGGATTTCCTGTTTATAAAGGAAAAGGTGCAAAATTACAACGAGCGCTAATCAATTATTTTTTAGATAAAAACGGTGCTGCTGGTTATGATGAAGTTCAAGTTCCGCTTTTGGTAAATGAAGAATCTGGATTTGGAACTGGACAATTACCTGATAAAGAAGGACAAATGTATCATGATGCACAGGATAATTTATTTTTAATTCCTACTGCTGAAGTACCAGTAACCAATATTTTTAGAGATGTTATTTTAAAAGAAGATGACTTTCCTATTTGCAAAACGGCTTACACACCTTGTTTTAGACGTGAAGCAGGTTCTTACGGAGCACATGTTCGTGGATTGAACAGACTACATCAGTTTGATAAAGTAGAAATTGTAAGAATTGAGCATCCTAAAAATTCATATGCTGCATTAGACGGCATGGTGAATCACGTAAAAGAAATTTTACAAGAATTAAATTTACCGTATCGTATTTTACGTTTATGTGGTGCAGATATTGGATTTACCGCAGCTTTAACATACGATTTTGAAGTGTTTTCAACAGCACAAGATCGTTGGTTAGAAGTAAGTTCTATTTCTAATTTCGAAACTTTTCAATCAAACCGTTTAAAACTTCGTTTTAAAAACAGTGAAGGCAAAAGTGAATTGGCACATACGCTAAATGGAAGCTCTTTAGCTTTACCACGTATTTTAGCAAGTTTGTTAGAAAACTGTCAAACACCTGAAGGAATTAAAATCCCATCAGTTCTAGTGCCTTATTGTGGTTTTGAGCTTATTAATTAGCACTTACCGTTAGCATTAATTTTTTGTAGTGATTCATTTCAATCAATGCTTCAAAATAAGCGTTTAATTGACCTTTACTCATAAATTTAAATGCATTACGTTTTGCGCTTTCATATTGTTTAATTAATTCTTTCATAATATAAATTTGATTGGTTAATACTGTTAAGACAATTTTAAACCCAAAATGTTACAGTATCAATTATAATTATATATTAATTATAAAAACTTTAACACTTGATTGGTTATCTTTGGTTGAATAAAAATTAACAAATGCGTCATTTATTAATTCTTTTTTTTTGTTGTTTTTCTTTGCATTTTTATGCACAAGAACATCAATTGGCGTATCAATATTATAGAAATGGAGATTATGAAAAAGCAATTAGTTTGTACCAATCTTTACATGAAAAAAATCCCTTTAACACTACATATACTAACTATTTAATTAATTGTTTTCAGCAACTGGAAAGGTTTGAGGATGCAACAAATCTTATTAATAATCAATTAGAAAAATTCCCTAATCAAGATTATTTATATGTTAATTTAGGTTATAATTTTCAATTGCAACACTTAGAACAAGAAGCTACACTATATTTTGATAAAGCATTAGAAGCCATTAAAAAAACACCTAATTTAGGGTATTTAATAGGAAAAACCTTTCAGAATAATCACCTATTAGATTATGCATTATTGGCTTATAAAAAAGCGATGATTACAAATCCATCTGCAAATTACAATATTCAAATAGCACAAATTTATGGTGAAAAAGGAGAGATTTCTAATATGTTTAACACCTATTTAGACCTTATTGAAATTGATGAAAATTATTTTTCAACAGCCAAAACATACATAGGAAGATTTGTTTCTGAAGACCCCGAAAGTGAACATAATATTTCATTAAAACGGATGTTGCTAAAACGTTCACAAAACAATCCAAAAAATTATTGGAATCAATTGCTAAGCTGGTTGTACTTGCAACAAAAAGATTATGAAAAAGCATTGGTTCAAGAAAAAGCGCTTTACAAACGAAATGCATTAGATTTAAACCCAATTGCTGAAGTTGGAAAAATTGCATTCGAAGATCGTGTCTTTGAAACTTCTAAAAAAGCATTCAATTTTGTTTTAGAAAATGCAAGTGATGTGGAAACCGAACTAACAGCCAAACTCTATTTACTACAAATTAATTTAGAAAACAGTGCCGATTTAAGTGATATAGAAACACAGTTTCAAAAACTATTCAATCAATATGGAAAAAATAGCAATACTTTAAATATACAGGTTAGTTATGCTGAATTTTTAGCATTCAAAAAAAACGAACCGAAAAAGGCTATTTCAGAATTAAAAGAGATCCTTAAATTACCCATTAATGAATTTCAAAATGGTTATGTTAAAACAAAATTGGCAGATGTTTTAGTATTTACCAATCAATTTAGTACTGCTTTAATTTATTACACACAAGTTCAAAATAGCTTGAAAAATCACGAAATTGGACAAAATGCGCGATTTAAAATTGCACAAACCTCTTATTTTAAAGGTGATTTTGAATGGGCACAATCTCAACTCCAAGTGTTGAAAAATTCTACTTCTCAGTTGATTGCAAACGATGCTTTGGATTTGAATTTATTAATTACGGATAATATAGTGAAAGACAGTTTGAGAATTGCACTTAAAAAATATGCAACAGCTGATTTATTGTCGTTTCAAAATAAAAATCAGCAAGCTATAGACACTTTACAAACTATTTTAATTGAATACAAAGGGCACCCCATTGAAGATGAATCCTTGTTTAAACAAGCCCAATTATTTGAAAAATTAAATAAATTTGAAAAAGCAGAAAATAATTATTTACAAATTATAACCTTAAAAAAAGATGATATTTTAGCGGATGATGCTCATTACTTTTTAGCAGAATTGTATTTGAAAAAATTGAATAATATTGAAAAAGCCACGGCATATTATCAAATCATTATCTTTGAATATCCGTCGAGTATTTATTTGGTAGATGCTCGAAAAAAATTCAGAACCTTAAGAGGAGACCAAATAAATTAGTAATTTTCAAGGATTGAATTAATTAAAACATTCAATCATTAATTTCTTTAATCTTATAAAAAATAAAATAATGTATATCTATAACGTAACAACAAATGTAGACGATTCAATCCACGAAAAATGGCTTAACTGGATGAAACAAAAACACATTCCAGAGATGTTAGAATCAGGGAAATTTAGTAGTGCCAAAATGTGCCAAGTAATGGTTGAAGAAGACATGGGTGGCCTAACGTATGCTGTGCAATACGCAACAGATAGCCTTGAGACTTTAGAGTCCTATTACAATGAAGATGCGCCCAAATTAAGAAATGAGGCTTTGAAATTATTTGGCGACAAAATTGTAGCTTTTAGAACTGAATTAAAAGTAATAAATGAGCAATTTAGTATGCATGTAAAAAATTAACTTATGAGTGTAAAAGCAAAAAAATACCTTGGACAACATTTTTTAACTGATGAATTAATTGCACAACAGATTGCCGATAGTTTAATAGGAAAAGGATATAAAAATGTATTGGAAATTGGTCCAGGAATGGGTGTTTTAACGAAATACTTACTCAAAAAACCCCTTACTACACATGTAATTGAAATCGACAAAGA
>JADWMI010000122.1:5725-7006 GCA_015767395.1 Bacteroidota bacterium
AGTAAGGTTTATGGAATTTTATCTGTTTTAACCCAGGCTTTTTATGATGTTGAATATTTATTTACGGTACCTCCAAGCGTTTTTAATCCACCACCTAAAGTAGATTCCGGAGTTATAAGATTCATCAGAAAAGAAAATTACACTTTACCCGTTGATGAAAAACTATTTTATAGAGTTGTAAAAACCGCTTTTCAACAACGCAGAAAAACAATGCGAAATAGTTTAAAAACCTTGAATTTATCTGATAGTTTGCGCGAAGATAGTATCTTTGACAAACGTCCTGAACAATTATCTGTTCAAGAATTTATAAGTCTTACTTCTAAAATAGAAAAAGATGCCGTTTGAAATTACGAAAGAGTTTATTCAAGAAATTGAGCAATTTATAGTTGATAAAAACAATGTTAATCTTTTAAATTTATTAAAAGACTATCATTATGCTGATATAGCTGAAATTATTGAAGAACTAAACACGGAAGAGTCTATTTATCTAATAAAATTATTAGATAGTGGTGTTACTTCTGACGTAATTGCTGAGTTAGATGAAGATGATCGAGAAAAAATATTAAAAGGGCTTTCTTCAAAAGAAATTGCAGGAGAAATTGATGAATTAGATACAGATGATGCCGCCGACATTATTTCTGAACTTTCTGAAGAACAAAAAAAGGAAGTAATTTCTCAACTTGAGGATGATGAGCATGCCAAAGAAATTGTTGAACTTTTACGCTACGATGAAGATACCGCAGGAGGTTTAATGGCAAAAGAATTGGTGAAAGTAAATGAAAATTGGAATGTACTTACTTGTGTTAAAGAAATGCGTGCACAAGCTGAAGAAGTTACTAGAGTGCACTCTATCTATGTTGTTGATGATAGCGACATCTTGAAAGGTCGTTTATCATTAAAAGATTTGTTAACCACTTCAACTAGATCTCCTATTAAAGATATTTTTATTAAAAATGTAGATTCAGTAAGTGTGAATGACGATGCAGAAGACGTTGCTAGAATTATGCAAAAATACGATTTAGAAGCAATTCCTGTAGTGGATGAATTAGGACGCTTGGTTGGGAGAATTACCATTGACGATATTGTTGATGTTATTAAAGAGGAAGCCGAAAAAGATTACCAATTAGCAGCTGGTTTAACGGAAGATGTTGAAGCCGATGATACCATTTGGGAATTAACCAGAGCGCGTTTACCTTGGTTAATTTTAGGTTTATTTGGCGGACTGGGAAGTGTTTTTATTATGGAAGGCTATGAAGAATTTATGACAAATCCAGAATATAA
>JADWMI010000440.1 GCA_015767395.1 Bacteroidota bacterium
TTGTTTTGCAGGAAGATTTAGATAAAACCACCACCAATTTTTTAAAAGAGAGAAAAGATAGCAAGAACTTCAATGGCTATGATATGGCTGCAATTAAGAACTATGTTTTAGAAGACTACAACATAGATTTGCCTGAAAATTTTGAAGACATTATAAACTCAATTACCACAAAAGACATACAAGATATTGCCAATAGGGTTTTAACCGATTATAAATCTTTTGAGATTGTATTTAAACCATTGAACCAATAAATCACCTTTGGTTAAACCTAATTTTCATTGTTCACATTGAATTAAATTAGTTCCTCAATAAAAAAATAAGTTTTAAAAAAAACAACACAATATAAATATAAAAAGTAAACCAGAAATCATGAAAAAATTAATTATTATCTTATTTGTTTTAAACGTATCAGCAGCATTTGCTCAAAAAAAATATGTTCCAGATGAAATTGATTATTTAGCTTATAATTATAAATATCTAGATTCAAATTATGCCATAGATATAGATGCTATTGAATTTAATGAGACTGCAACCAAATATGGGTTTATTAAAGAAAGAATAACCAACTATCAAGATTCTTTAGGTGTCGTTTTAATGAATGAATTTGGAGATTGGAAAAAGCAGCGATTAGCAAAAAGCAAGATAACCTATAAATGGGAAAGAGTTGGGTATCACTTATGGAAAAAAGAAGATGAAATTAAACAATTGGGGCAAGAATTTGGTGTAATTCATCCGTATAGGCTTCAACAACTTTTTTATGCTCCCAATGGAAATGAAAAAGCCATTGAAATAATGGATGATTTAAGAAACAAATTAATCACAAAATTTAATGCAGATACTGTAAAGGGGTTGGAGAATTATTATTTAATGAAATTTGCATTTAATAATAACCCTGATGTTTTATTATTAAAAGCTGAATATTTTCATAAAATTAATATTAAAAAATTTAAAACTGAACATGGGAGACTTCCAAACAGTGAAGAAAAGAAAAAATACAGTTTAGAATGTGTAACAGAAAATTGTTGTCAATAACAAAACCCAATTTAAGTAATAAGTTCAATTTATTTAAGACTTTTAACTGACTTAAATCATTCTTATAGAGCGTTATTAGAACTACCTTAGCGCAATATTTAACAATTAATTAAAATTAAAAAAAATGAGAAATTTTATACTTGTATTATGCATTGCAATTTCAATGCTATCATGTAAAACTGAGACCAAAAAAACGCTAATAATCAACACAACTGAAACTGAACAAAAACAGGAAACTCCCAAATTAACTTTAGGTGAATATGGCACTAAAGCTGGTGATTTTGTTGATAAAGAAATTCAATTGAATGGCCTTGTTAACTATGTTTGTACACATAGTGGAAAGAAATTATTTATAGTATCTGATGAAGGCGATGCCAGTATCTTTTCTGAAGAACCATTTGATCTAGCTTTAAAAGGAAGCCAAATTACAGTGAACGGTATTGTTGTAGAAGAACGTATTGATGAAGGGTATTTAATACAATGGGAAGAAGACAATAATAATGGTTATTCTAAAGGAAATACAGAAAAAGAGCAATTTGAAAATATAAAAAAAATAATACAAGACTATAGAAATACGATGAAAGCTGATAGTGTAGATCATATTTCGAATTATTCGTTAAAATACATTTCTCATGCTGAAATTGAGTAAGTCATCTATGAAATCCCTGCGAAAATGGAGCAGAATTCTTCATAGAGATATTGGTTATTTTTTTATTGGAACAACACTGATTTATGGAATTTCAGGAATCGCTTTAAATCATATGAGTGACTGGAATCCAAATTACTCTATTGAGGTAGAAAACTTTGAAACAGATTTGAATTTATCCAAGTCGATTGATGTTAAAGAGCAAATTTTACTTTTATTAGACGATGTTGACCATAGAAAAAATTACAAACAACATTATTATCCTTCAAACAACAGTTTAAAGGTATTTTTAAAAGGAGGCTCTTCAGTTGTAGTAAACCTAAAAAATGGTTCTGGAACTGCTGAGAAAATAAAGAAAAGACCTTTGTTTTTTGAAGTAAATTACCTGCATTACAATCCAAACAAAATTTGGACTTGGTTTTCAGATATTTTTGCAGCTGCATTAATTTTGTTTGCCATCACTTCATTTTTTATGGTAAAAGGTAAAAAAGGAATTACAGGAAGAGGAGGAATTTATACTTTTCTTGGTTTTTTAATTCCATTTCTATTCTTACTATTTTATATGTAATAATAAAAGAAGCTCAAAATTTAAATCAATTTTGAGCTTCTTTTTAGTTATATCAATTTGCGATTCCACAACAATAATGGTTTCGACTCGGCTCAACCACCAATTCAAAACTCTTATTCCCCATTTGGGATTAGGAACTTATAATTTCTTCACGTAATCTGTAATAATCACTATCTGTGTAGGTCCAACTTTACCCTCAATAAATTTTTCATTTTCACGATCTAAAGAAATTCTTCTCACGGCAGTTCCTTGTTTTGCAATCA
>JADWMI010000019.1:0-9988 GCA_015767395.1 Bacteroidota bacterium
TCTGATAATTTCATTTACCATATATGGGTTAATAGCACTTGCGCCATAACCAAATAATGTAGCAAACTGATGTGGTTCACGAGGTTCTGCAGATTCAATTACAATATCAAAATAAGATCGTTTACGCAATCTGTTTAATTCATGATTCACAAAAGAACAGGCCAATAGAGCAGGTATAGGGGCCATTTCTTCATTGGCACCTCTATCTGATAAAATAATGATGTTATTTCTATTGTCTACTGCTTTTGAAACTTGTTTAATAATATCTTCTAAAGCATCTTCTAAACCATTAACACCTCTTTCTTTTTTGTAAAGCATGGCAATGGTAATTGCTTTAAAATCTCTACCAATCTTAATATTTCTGATTTTTTCTAGATCGTTGTTAGAAATAACAGGGTTTTGAATGCGTAGCTTTTTACATTGTCGTTGTGAAATACTAAAAATATTTCTGTCTTTACCTAAGGCTAAACTAATATCTGTAACAATTTCTTCTCTAATACCATCCAACGGTGGATTTGTAACCTGCGCGAATAATTGTTTAAAATAATTTGAAATTAGTTGAGGTCTATTTGATAAAACGGCTAGCGGTGTATCAATACCCATAGAACCTAAAGCTTCTTTTCCGTTTTGAGCCATAGGGGTAATTACCTCCTGAATATCCTCAATTGTGTAGTTGTATAAACGAGAACGTGTTTTAATGTCCAGTGTTTCAATAGGACAAGCTTCGTTTGTGTTTTCAACATCCTTAAGATCTACTCTTGTTTCATCTAGCCACTCTTTATATGGTCTTTCAGAAACTATTTTGTTTTTTATCTCTTCATCGTTAATAATTCTACCTTCGTTCATGTCTACCAAAAACATTTTACCAGGCTCCAATCTACCGTGTTTTTCAACATCTTCTGGCGCAACATCTACAACACCAATTTCAGAAGACATAATTAATTTCCCGCTTTTTGTAACGGTGTATCTCGAAGGTCTTAAACCATTTCGATCTAATAAGGCACCAACATAATCACCATCAGTAAATGGTACTGAAGCTGGCCCATCCCACGGTTCCATTAAACAAGCGTTGTATTCATAAAAAGCTTTACGCTCTTCAGACATTGTTTTGTGCTTTTCCCAAGCTTCTGGTATCAACATCATCATAACCTCAGGTAATGATCTTCCTGTTAAGGTTAACAATTCCACAACCATATCCATAGAAGCAGAATCCGATTTACCCGGTAATATTATTGGGAATAATTTATCGATATCGCTACCAAAAAGGTCACTTTTCATAATTTCTTCACGAACACGCATTCTACTAACGTTACCACGCAAAGTGTTAATTTCTCCATTCTGACACATATATCTGAATGGTTGTGCCAGTTCCCATGAAGGCATTGTGTTTGTTGAAAATCTTTGGTGTACCAAAGCCAATCTAGTTACCAAATCTGGTTGTTGTAAATCGGTAAAATATGGGCCAATATCTTCAGGCATAATGATGCCTTTATATATTAAGGTTGTATTTGATAAACTTGAAAAGTAAAAGTATGAAGCTTCAGACATTTTTGAGCCTGCAATTGTATGCTCCGTAATTTTACGAGCAACATATAATTTAGCTTTGAAATTCAATTCTTTTTTAACCCGACCTTTTCCAATAAATACTTGTTCTATTATAGGTTGGGAATTTAAAGCGATTTCACCAAGCTGAGTTGGGTCAACCGGTACGGTTCTCCATCCTAATATTTTTAAACCTTGCTTTTCAATTTCTTTTTCAAATTCTTCTTTACAGTATCTGTATTGATTTATGTTTGTAGGTAAAAATACCATTCCTACAGCGTATTCACGTCGAGCTGGTAAATCAAAATCACAAACTCTTAAAAAATATTCATGAGGAATATCAATAAGTAGTCCTGCTCCATCTCCTGTTTTTCCATCTGAACTAACGCCTCCTCTATGTGCTAACTTTACTAAAATTTCAAGCGCGTCGTGAATAATTTGGTTTGTTTTTTGCCCTTTTAAATTACAAATAAAACCTGCTCCACAGTTTTCATGCTCAAATTCTGGTAAATATAATCCTTGTTCTTTCATCTATGGTTTTTTATTAAACAATGCTTACAAAAATAGGTAAAATAGCACTGTTTTTAAAATGGATTTACGAAAACGTTGTAATTATGTTAATAAAACATTATTTCTATTAAATATAATTTAAATGATAAATAAGTGCTGAGTTATTGATTTTTCAATAATAATTAAAAAAAGTTATTTAGGGAATATTTCCATAAAATACGAATAGAGACAAATGCAATTAATATTGCCGTCGCTTTTTTTAGTTTTATGGGTGTAATTAATTTCACACCAATTCGAGAGCCAATTTGACCACCAAAAAAAACGGTAAGCATTAGAATTATCGTAATTGAAGGTTCAATTGTGAAATTGGGGTTTAAGGATTGGCCTATTAAACCTGCAATAGAATTTACAAGTATAAAAAAGCTAGATGTTGCTGCAATTCTTTTAGGAGTGTCCCATTTTGTTAAATGCAATAGGGGTGCTAAAAACACACCGCCTCCAATGCCTACCATTCCTGAAATGAACCCAATAAATCCTCCGTACGACATATCTTTTGTAGTGGAGTTTTTATAATTTGAATCTTCACCTTTTTTGCTAATGTATTTTGATGTCCACATTAATATGGAAGCAACTAACAGGGTGATACCTAATAGGACAAAGAAAAAAGTTTGGCTAATTCGCAAAAAGCCACCCAAAAAAGCAAATGGTATACTCACAAAAACGAGGGGAATTATTTTTCTCCAATTAAATAACCTGTTTTTTATATAAATATAAGACCCGCCTGAAACAACGACAATGTTACAGAGTAGTGCAATAGCTCTAATTTGTGTAAACGCCAATGAAGTGAGCGCTAACGCAGCTAAATAACTGGATCCGCCGCCAAAACCTACTGAAGCGTAAAATATTGCAATTAAAAAAAAGAGCACTATTATTTCCCAATTTGATAAAAACGTATCTAGGAGTAATTGAAATGTTTGCATAAAAGTTCCATAGTTAATGCGTAAAAATACCAATATTATTAAATGTAATGGTTACTAAGGTTATAATGTTACTTAAAATTTAAAAATTATAGAATACAAAACTTAAAATGGAAATTTACAATTCAAAGTTTAATCCTATGTTTGCTTTTTTGTGCTAAATTAGTATATTTATGCTAAAATAATATATATGAATATTGAGTGTTGTCCTAATTGCGGTTCTGATGCGTATGTTAAGAGTGGTGTTGTTAAAGGTAGGCAACGTTATAAGTGTAAAAAATGCGGTTATTATTTCACTGTAAATAAAGTAGGGAAGCAAATAGATTCCTATTATGTTAATAAGGCCTTACAGTTGTATTTGGAAGGGTTGAGTTATCGAGAAATTGAAAGGGTTTTAGGTGTTTCTCATGTAAGTATTATAAATTGGGTAAAAAAATACAATATCAAGCGTCCTTATAGTTTTGAATACCACTCTACGTATAAAATATTGAATGCTACTGAGCTAGCAAAGTACTTTTCGGAAAATAAAAATTTAATAGGGGCTGGTGTTATTGTTACTGAGCTTGGTGATAAGTTTATGTTGATTCGTTGGGAGCGATTTAAAGATTAACTATACTGTTTAGCGTATATGTATATTAAATATTATACATCTTCTTTTTCTTTTCATATTGTAATGGTTAAAATCCGTTTTACCATAGATGCCTATGTAGGTAGTTGGAGAAATTAGTAATGAAGGGATTTGATGGCTGAATGTAGTCCCGAGCAACTTTAGAATATTAATAACCGCAATTTATAAATTTAAAAAATCAACCATTATGTCAAAAAAAGATATGAAAGCATATTGGAAAGAAAACCTTGGGTATTTAGCAATATTGCTGAGTATATGGTTTTTAGTTTCCTATGTGTTTGGAATTTTATTAGTAGATCAGTTAAATACAATTAAGATGGGCGGATTTAAGCTCGGATTTTGGTTTGCCCAACAAGGATCAATGTATGTATTTGTTGTCTTAATATTCGTCTATGTATGGTTGATGAATAAACTAGATAAAAAATATGGTGTAGACGAATAAACGAACTAACTAAAAAAACTAAAAATAATAATGGGAATATTAACATGGACATGGATACTTGTAGGAATTTCATTTGCCCTTTATATAGGAATTGCAATTTGGGCCAGAGCAGGGTCTTCTAAAGAATTTTATGTGGCTGGCGGTGGCGTTCCACCAATTATGAATGGTATGGCAACTGCTGCAGACTGGATGTCAGCAGCATCATTTATCTCCTTAGCAGGTATTGTATCATTTACAGGATATGATGGGTCGGTTTACCTTATGGGGTGGACAGGAGGTTATGTTTTACTGGCCTTACTCTTAGCACCTTATTTAAGGAAATTTGGAAAATTTACCGTGCCAGATTTTATTGGAGATCGGTACTACTCAAATACAGCTCGTATAGTAGCAGTGATAGCCGCTTTAATTGTTTCATTCACTTATGTGGCCGGACAAATGCGTGGTGTTGGAATTGTTTTTTCACGTTATTTAGAAGTCGATATTAATACAGGCGTGTATATTGGAATGGTAATCGTATTATTCTATGCTGTTTTGGGTGGAATGAAAGGGATTACTTATACCCAAGTAGCACAATATTGTGTTTTGATATTTGCTTTTATGGTGCCTGCTATTTTTATTTCATTTCAAATGACAGGAAACCCGATTCCACAGTTAGGTTTTGGAGCTGCAGGTGAAGACGGTATTTATTTGTTAGATAAATTGGACGGATTGTCTCAAGAACTTGGATTTCACGAATATACTTCAGGAAGTAAATCTATGATTGATGTATTTGCAATTACAACTGCATTAATGGTGGGAACCGCAGGTTTACCACATGTAATCGTTCGTTTCTTTACCGTTCCAAGAGTAAAAGATGCACGTGTATCTGCGGGTTGGGCATTGTTGTTTATTGCAATTTTATATACAACGGTACCAGCCGTAGCAGTTTTCGCTAGGATAAAATTAATTGAAACCGTGAGTAATGCTGAATATGCAGAACTACCAGAATGGTTTGGAAACTGGGAAAAAACAGGTCTGATAGAATTCGATGATAAAAACGGAGATGGTATTGTACAATATGTGGCAGATAAAGAAGTAAATGAATTGGATATTGATAGAGATATTATGGTGTTGGCAAACCCAGAAATAGCACAATTACCAAACTGGGTAATAGCCCTGGTTGGAGCAGGTGGTTTGGCCGCAGCTTTATCCACAGCTGCAGGATTATTATTGGTTATTGCTTCGTCGGTATCACATGATTTATTAAAAAAAATTATCAAACCTGATATTTCTGAAAAAGGAGAATTGATAGCGGCTCGTTTAAGTGCAGCAGTGGCAGTTTGTATTGCAGGCTATTTTGGTATCAATCCGCCTGGATTTGTCGCCGCGGTGGTCGCATTGGCCTTCGGATTGGCGGCTGCATCGTTTTTTCCTGCAATTTTGTTAGGGATTTTCGACAAGAGAATGAATAAAGAAGGTGCCATTACCGGGATGATTGTCGGACTGTCATTAATGTTTTTATATATGGCAAAATATAAATTACATTGGATTGGAGATCCAACAGTTGATACATCTGAAAATTGGTGGTTCGGTATTTCTCCAGAAGGATTTGGTACGGTAGCTATGATTGTGAATTTTGTGGTTTCGTTGGTTGTTTCAAGATTAACACCAGCACCACCTCAAGCGGTACAAGATATTGTTGAAGATATTAGAATTCCTTCAGGAGCAGGAGAGGCAACTTCACATTAGTTGATCTTCATCATAAAAATGGGAATGGGTTGAAAGTTCCTATCGTATTGATTTCTATAACGAATCCAACCCTTTTTTTAAGCCAATGGCATGCAGTCACAAGAAGTAAGAGTTAAATTTATATTACCATTAAATATTATATAATATGAAAAAGATATTGATAGTTGATGATGAACCTAATATAGTTATGTCGCTTGAGTATGTTTTTAAGAAAGAAGAATTTGAAGTTTTTATTGCGCGAGACGCTGCTGAGGCCATTGAAATAGTTGAAAATAATGGCATTGATATTATTATTTTAGATATTATGATGCCAAATATTGATGGTTTTAAGGCACTTAAATATCTAAAAGCAGATCCTGGTTT
The DNA here is from genome assembly GCA_015767395.1 of Bacteroidota bacterium. Next base: position 6,191 of record JADWMI010000019.1, read on the forward strand.
AAGTAAAATAAAAATCATAGTTCTTTCTGCAAAAAATAAAGTTTCGGACATAGAATTGGGGTTGCAATTTGGTGCAGACAAATATGTTTCTAAACCTTTTTCAACCAAAAAAATTGTAAATGAAGTGAAAGAACTTTTAACGAAAAAATAAAACATTTGAATTCATTCAATTGGATTTACTAACTATTAAAACTTTAAACATTATGAGTAATTATCACATTAAGAATTTAGAAGAGTATTATCAAGTTTATAGAAAATCTGTTAGAAACCCTGAAAGTTTTTGGGAAGAAGTAGCTGAAGAACATTTTATTTGGAGAAAACGTTGGGATAAGGTTTTGAGTTGGGATTTTTCAAAACCAGAAATAAAATGGTTTGAAGGTGCTAAGTTAAATATTACTGAAAATTGTATTGACAGACATTTAAGAATACGAGGAGAGAAAACAGCTATTTTGTTTGAACCAAATGATCCAAATGAAGCAGCAGAACATATAACATATCAGCAATTATATGAACGCGTCAATAAATTTGCAAATGTATTAAAGGAGCAAGGAATAAAAAAAGGAGATCGGGTTTGTATTTACTTACCAATGATCCCTGAGTTGGCTATTTCTTTATTGGCATGTGCAAGAATTGGAGCAATCCATTCAGTTGTATTTGCAGGTTTTTCAGCTACGGCATTGTCAACAAGGATCAATGATTCAGCATGTAAAATGGTGATTACATCTGATGGTTCATATAGGGGTAGTAAAACGATAGATCTAAAAGGTATTGTTGATGAAGGTGTTGAAGATTGCGCTTGTGTAGAAACTGTATTGGTAGCGAAGAGAATCAATACTGAAATTAATATGAAAGAAGGTAGAGATAAATGGTTGCAACCATTGTTGGACGAAGCATCTAATGAATGTGAACCAGAAATAATGGATGCTGAAGATCCATTATTTATTTTATATACTTCTGGCTCAACTGGGAAACCGAAAGGGATGGTGCATACTACAGCAGGATATATGATTTATACAGCATATACTTTTAAAAATGCATTTCAATATAGAGAAAATGATGTTTTTTGGTGTACGGCAGATATTGGTTGGATTACTGGGCATTCTTACATTGTTTACGGGCCGTTGGCCAATGGCGCAACAACGGTCATGTTTGAGGGCGTTCCAAATTATCCAGATTTTGGTCGTTTTTGGGATATTATAGAAAAGCATAAAATCAATCAATTTTATACTGCACCTACTGCTATTCGTGCATTGGCAAAAGAGAAGTTGGATTTTGTAGAAAACCATGATTTGTCTTCTCTAAAAGTATTGGGGTCTGTTGGGGAGCCAATCAATGAAGAAGCGTGGCACTGGTATAATGACAATGTAGGAAAAAAGAAGAGCCCTATTATTGATACATGGTGGCAAACTGAAACAGGAGGAATGATGATCTCTCCAATTCCTTATGTGACACCAACAAAACCTACTTATGCAACATTGCCATTACCTGGAATACAATTGGCGTTAATGGATGAGAAAGGTGAAGAAATTAAAGGGAATCAAGTAGATGGACGTTTGTGTGTGAAATTTCCTTGGCCTTCCATTGCCAGAACTATTTGGGGAAATCATCAGCGTTATAAAGAAACCTATTTTTCAACGTATAAAAATCAATATTTTACAGGAGATGGGGCATTGCGTGATGAAGTTGGGTATTACAGAATTACTGGTAGGGTAGATGACGTTATTATTGTTTCAGGTCATAATTTAGGTACTGCACCCATTGAGGATGCAATTAATGAACATCAAGCCGTTGCAGAATCAGCGATTGTTGGGTTTCCACATGATATAAAAGGAAATGCTTTGTATGGTTATGTAATATTAAAAGAATCAGGGGAATCGAGAGTTCATGACAATGTTCGTAAAGAAATTAATCAGATCATAACAGAGCATATTGGGCCAATTGCTAAATTAGATAAAATTCAGTTTGTACCAGGATTACCAAAAACAAGGTCTGGAAAAATTATGCGTAGAATTTTAAGGAAAATAGCTGAAAATGATACATCAAGCTTAGGAGATATTTCAACTTTGCTAAACCCAGAAGTAGTGGAGGCTATTATAGAAGGTTCTTTGGTGAAGTAGTTACTGTATTTTTTTTTAATGAAAAGGCTATTTGCATGATTGCAAATAGCCTTTTTCTTGAATTTAGAAGTTTAATTTGAATGTAAAGAGGTGTTTTTATAATAAAAGATAATATCATCTCAATATCTCAATTTAGAATCATTTTAAATTACCTTTCTAACTTTAATTTTATGAAGATTACCCAACGAAATCGTTTTAGAAATTTTAAATTTGTAACAGTTGTTACTTTAAAATACGATGCCAATAAAAAGTTATATCCTTCATTTCGAAGAAGGAAAGAAAGAAATTTTACTCGAAGAACTTCATAAGTTAGATAATTGTGAAGTTATTCCTGCACAAAATCATCTTGTGGTTGTGCTGGTTACAGACACAGATACCGAAGAATTAGATAACAAATTATATAATCAACTATTAGAAATTCAAGGATTGAAACATTTGTCATTAGTTTCAGGCTTTGATGCTAAATAATTATGAATATGGTACAAAAAAATATAGATCGTAGATCATTCCTTAAAAAAATGGCTGCTGCGGCTGCAATGACGGCTGCCGCTACAATGTTTCCTGGAATTATGTTTGCTTCGGAACAAGAAGCTGGAATACCTAGTGGAAACTTAGATTGGAAAAAAGGACCTTGTCGTTTTTGTGGTGTGGGATGTGGAATATTGGTAGGTGTTGAGAACGGAAAAGCTGTTGCGGTAAAAGGCGATCCTAATTCATCAGTAAATAAAGGTTTATTGTGCGTAAAAGGGTACCATCAAACCATGTGTATTCAATCAAAAGATCGTTTGACACATGCCTTGGTGAAAAAGAATGGAAGTTATGTTCAAACACCAATTAATGAAGCCTTGGACATTGTTGCAAGTAAAATGAAACAAACCATTGAAGAACATGGTAAAGATTCAGTAGCCATGTATACTTCTGGGCAATCAACTATACCGGAAGGGTATGTTGCTTCAAAATTAATGAAAGGTGCCATTGGAACTAATAATTTGGATTGCAATGCCCGCTTATGTATGGCAAGCGCAGTAACCGGTTTTTTAACAACTTTTGGAGCTGATGAACCAATGGGCTGTTATGAAGATATTGACCATGCAGATTATTTTATTACTTGGGGAAACAATATGGCTGAAATGCATCCAGTATTGTTTTCCAGAATGTTAGAACAAAAAAATAAAAGAGGTGCAAAAATCATAGATTTTGCAACTAGAACTTCTCGTTCAAGCATGGCTGCAAACAAATCTATTTTGTTTGAACCTCAAACAGATTTAGCCGTAGCAAACGCTATTTGTTATGAAATTGTAAACAACGGTTGGGTAAATAAATCATTTGTTGAAAAGCACTGTAATTTCAGTAAAGGACTAACCAATATAGGTTATGGTACTGAAGATAAATTTAATTTTAAAGACAAACCAGAAGGCATTAGTTTTGAAGAATATAAAATATTCTTAGAAGACTATACGCCTGAAAAAGTTGCTAAATATTCAAAAGTTTCTGTGAAGGATATTAAATATTTAGCCAATATATATGGCAATCCAAATAATAAAGTAGTTTCATATTGGTGTATGGGAATGAACCAGCACACGCGTGGAACTTGGATGAATAACTTGGTGTATAACATTCATTTATTAACGGGTAAAATTTCACAACCAGGTAATGGTCCATTTTCATTAACCGGTCAACC
>JADWMI010000019.1:10088-13078 GCA_015767395.1 Bacteroidota bacterium
CAACATTGGAATAAAATGGTTGAAGGACCTGGAGATACAATGGCTGATGCTTGGATGACTATTGAAGTTGCTAAGCGTATGGGTTATGGAGATTTATTTCCATATACTGAAGAAAATCATGTTGATGAAATATATAACGAATACAGACAATTTCATGAAGGTGCAAAACACGGAATGGCACCTTTAGAAGTTTTGAAAAAAGAATCTGGCGCAATTTGGCCATATGTTGAAGGGAAATCTACACAATGGCGTTTTAACGCAAAATATGATCCAGCTTGTAAAAATGGTGAAGATTTTGAATTTTATGGAAAACCAGATGGAAAAGCTGTTATTTGGCAACGTCCTTATGAACCAGCTGCTGAATCTCCAGATCAAGAGTATCCATTTTGGTTAAATACCGGACGTGTTATTGAACATTGGCATACAGGTTCTATGACTAGAAGAATACCAGTATTACATAAAGCAATGCCACATGCATATGTTGAATTGCATCCTGAAGATGCCAAAAAATATGGAATTAGAAATGGCGAAAACGTAAAAGTAATTTCTAGAAGAGGTACTTGTGTTTTACCAGCGTCGATTAATGAACGAGGTTTGCCAACAAAAGGACAAGTTTTTGTGCCGTTTTTTGATGAAAACATGATGATAAATGATGTTACGCTAGATGCTTTCTGCCCAATTTCAAAAGAACCAGACTATAAAAAGTGTGCAGTAAAAATTGAAAAAGTTTAACAAAGCAATTCTTAAATTATGAAACGATTATTTTTTATAGGAATTTTCGCATTGCTTTTAGTAGCTACTATTATTACGTGGTCTAAAAGTTATTATGCGGAAAAAGAAGAAGCTTATGTTCAACTTCCAACTGAAACAGAATCTTTATTGATACCTTCAGAAATGGGCGTTTTTGAACGATCAAATTTTGCGAATGATTACGCATCCATGAATGAAGATTTTAAAGGGGGTAGAAGTTTAGAAACATATTATAACAACAGAGCATTTCATGGTGCGCCACCAAGTATTCCGCATCCAGTTACTGATGAATTAAATATGGGGGATAAAAGTTGTTTGAAATGTCATCAAAATGGTGGTTTTGTAGCAAAGTTTAATGCCTATACACCAGTGGTTCCGCATCCTGAAAAGGTGAATTGTAGACAATGTCATGTGACAGAAAATACAAATGGTTTATTTAAAAGTGCAAATTCAGAACGTTTTATGAAACCAGCTATTGGAAACGCTGCTTTTGTTGGTGGACCTCCAATTATTCCACATCAAATTCAAATGCATGAAAATTGTTTGGCCTGTCATGCAGGTCCAGCTGCTCCCGAAGAAATTAGAGTTGTACACCCGGAACGTTCAAACTGTAGGCAGTGCCACGTTTTAAACAATAAAGAAATGACAGATATCGGGGAATTTATAAGATAAAATAGAAACAAATGACAGCAAAAATTAAAGTAATTACCATTATAGTTGTTGGGTGTTTGTTTGCAATTTCTTGTAAACATTCAGATGAACACAAATACCATACAGTTAAAGATAAAATTGAAGCCAACACAATAGAATATACTGGCGAGATTTCTTCGGATATTTATAATGAAACCATTGAAAAAGTAATCGTTGAGGATGGAGAACATAAATTTTTAATCCCGGAAAGAAAAAGTCAAATCGCTTCTTATAACTGTACAGAATGCCATACTGAAAGCTTAGATAAATTAAGCAAGCATAAAGTGGGGGAAAAGGCAGCGCATTGGAATATAAAATTGAGCCATGCAGGAACGGAAATAATGAACTGTACAACCTGCCACAATCAAAAGGATTTTGATAACTTAAAAAGTTTAACAGATAGTCCCATAGATTTTAATTACAGCTATAAATTGTGTAGCCAATGCCATCAGCGACAATATAAAGATTGGAAAGGTGGAGCACATGGTAAACAATTAGGTGGTTGGGCACCACCAAGAGTTTCAAATACCTGTGTAAATTGTCACAATCCTCACAATCCAAAATTTGAAAAACGTTGGCCAGTTCGTTTTAATACACAAGTAGAAAAGGAACGAAAATAATAAAGCATTAATAGTTATTTTAATAAAATATTAAGCAATGAGTGATAGTAATAAAAAATGGTATTCTTTAAACTTGAATCGTTCTACCAAATCAACATCTTGTGGATGTGGAAAAGAATCTGGTTCCTGTGACTCTGAAAAACCAAAAGATGGATACGACCAAATTATGGACGTTCCCATGGGAAGAAGAGCTGCGTTTAAAAAAATTACTGCTGGATTATTAATTGGAGCGGGAGCAGTGAGTAGTTCTTGTAGCGTTGTTAGTGGGGATGAAAGCAAAGAGAAGTCAGCTATTGAATGGGAAGAATACTTTAAGGGGAACTATAAATTAATGACCAGTGAAGAAAAGGATAAAAGTATTGATCGCTTGGTTCGTTCCTATGAATTGAATCAAGGTGAAAAACTAAATATGTCTTCAAAAGATGCTGAAGAAAATGTATTGTTTGGTTATGCTTTTAATATTTCGAAGTGTCAGGGTTATATGGATTGCGTAAATGCCTGTGTTGAAGAGAACAACCAAGATAGATCTTCAGAAATGCAATATATACGTATCCATGAAATGGAAGATGGTAAAGGCTTTAATTTTGATGAAGCTGATGACAATTACTACCATGAGGTTCCTGCAAACGGACATTTTTATATGGGAACACAGTGTTTTCATTGTGACAATCCACCCTGTGTTGAGGTTTGCCCTGTTGAAGCTACTTGGAAAGAAAAAGATGGTATTGTTGTCATAGATTACGATTGGTGTATTGGTTGCCGTTATTGTATGGCTGCTTGTCCATATGACGGTAGACGATTTAATTGGAAAACTCCAGAAGTTCCTGAGCAAGAAGTAAATAAAAATCAACATTATCTAGGAAATAGGTTGCGTAAAAAAGGGGTAATGGAAAAATGTACTTTCTGTATTCAGCGCACACGTGAAGGTCA
>JADWMI010000019.1:13178-16907 GCA_015767395.1 Bacteroidota bacterium
ACATTTTTAGTTGGGGTCGCCGCAGCTGCTGTAATGTTAGTTTTACCGGCCTATGTATTAAAAAATGTAGATTTTAAACAAGCAGTTTTGATTGGTGAAGGATTGGCGGTTGCAGCTTTGTTAATGTGTTTGGCTTTTGTAGTAGCTGATATGGGAGGACCAGCCCGTTTATGGCATATGATTCCTGGAATTGGGGTTTTTAACTTTCCAAATTCAATGCTTGCTTGGGATGTAATAGTGCTGAATGGGTATTTGTTTATCAACATTACGGTACCAATGTATATTTTAGTAATGCGTTATCAGGGTAAAACACCAAACCCGAAAATATATATTCCTGGGGTGTTTATTTCAGTATTTTGGGCAGTAGGGATTCATATGGTTACGGCATTTTTATACCAAGGTTTACAAGCGCGTCCATTTTGGAACAATGCTTTATTAGGACCTCGATTTTTAGCCTCTGCATTTGCTGCGGGACCTGCATTGATTATTATTGTATTGGCAATTATTAGAAAATTTACAGCGTTTAAAATCCCTGATAACACCATCAAAAAAATTAGTATGATTGTTACGGTAGCAGCCCAAATTAATTTGATAATGTTAATTTCTGAATTGTTTAAAGAATTTTACGCGCCAACGCACCACAGTATTAGTGCTGTTTACTTATTCTTTGGAATTGGAGATAAAACAGCTTTATTGCCTTGGATTTGGACATCTATTAGTTTAAATGTATTCGCAACAGTGGCATTGACATTTCATAAAATCAGGAATAACCTTAAGTTTTTATATGTTTTATGTGGTATGCTTTTTATTGCCATTTGGATTGAAAAAGGATTTGGATTAATTGTTCCTGGTTTTATACCTGGGCCTTGGGGTAAAATTGCTGAATACACACCTACATTTGTTGAGATCTCTGTGACTTTAGGTATTTGGGCAATGGGCGCATTTATATTTACCATACTGGCAAAAACAGGTATTGCTGTTGAATTGGGTCAGATTGTATATAAAAAGAAATAGTAAAAGTAAACCAAACTTTTAAAAGCTGCTCTTTATTTTTGAGGCAGCTTTTTTTATAACAATCCTTTACTATTTCCTGTTCTAAACAAATCGCTATAATGAACGGTTCGTTCTTGTTTTAATTTTGAGACAATCTTTAAGAAAAGTAGTGCAGTAATAAAAGCATCACCTGAAGCGGTATGGCGGTCGTGTTTTGGAATGTTGAATTCATCACACAAAATATCTAAATTAAAATGACTGTCTTTTTTACCTTCTAATTTTTTATATAATATTCCTGTATCAATACTTTTGTTTTTCAACTTTGGTAGGTTCACTTTCTTTAAAGCAGCATTGATCATTTCAATATCAAAAGCCGCGTGATGTGCTACCAATACAGAATTACCTATAAATACAATAAATTGTTCAATGGCTTCATCCTCTGAAAATTTCAACAAGTTTCCATCTTTTAAAATACCGTGCATTTCAACGGTTTCGGCATGGTAATCATCTTGTTTTAAATAGAGTTCAATGCTATCAGCCACTTCAATAGTATTGTTAAGAATGCTTACAGCCCCGATGGACAGCATTTTATCAGAGTCAGTGTTTAAACCAGTAGTTTCGGTATCAAAAACTACAAATCGAGTTGTTTCAATACTTTTGGGCTGTTTTAATTTGAATGTCTTTAAATAGGTTTTCCAAAAAACAGGGTGATTTTTATATTTTAACCAAGAGAACATCACATCATTTGCGCTAAATTATAGCGAATATTTAATAGTTCCTGAATGTCTTTTATAGATTTAAAACACCCTTTTAATTTTAATTTTTCCGACTTTGTCAACGTATTTAAATCAACAAACCGACCAGAATCGTGATGCTTAATTCCCTGTTGTGTCCTATATCTAAGTAAAATTTTGAATGCATCAGCACACGAGAGATATAAGTCTTTGTTCTGAGGTTCTATATTTGCCAGTTTATTATAACGTGTAATGGTATTGTTTTTATCTTTTATACCGTGCGATAGCGCAATTAAACGAGCGGCATCTATTAGTGGCATTAAAGCCCTGCTTTTTAAATCGAACTGATCTTTATGTTCTCCATCATGTTCAACTAAAAACTGTCTAAAAAAACCAAGAGGAGTAGGGTTTCTCAAGGCGTTTCTTCCTAAGAAATTTAAAAATATTTCAAATGACTGTATGGAGTCTAAAATACTTTTTGAGAGTTTAGAAACCAATGCCGTGTCTCCATACACTAAATTATAGTCAAAAAATATGGTACACATCATAACGGCTTTATCAGTTGGTTTTTTAATCCAATTACCAAATTGTTTTTTCCACTCGGCTAGTGATAAACACCAATTAGGATTGCTTGCCATCATATTTGCTGGGCAAAACTCAAAACCAACAGTATTTAATTTTGAGGTAATTTTTTTTGAAAGTAGTAAAAAGTAATCTTTGGTTATTTTGTGTCTTTCTTCTGGAACATCTTCAAAAACCAATGCGTTATCCTGATCGGTAATTAATAATTGTTCTTTTCGTCCTTGGCTTCCCAAAGCCAGCCAGCCAAATTTAACTGGAGGTTGTGTTTCCATTTCGGTTATGGAAAGTTCAATGGATTTTGCAGTTATAGCCTCTGTAATTTCTGAAATAATTTTAGAAATAAAAGTAATGGGTATGTTTTGTTCCATATAGCCAGTAAGCAAGCCATCAGTTTTTTCTCTTATATATTTTAAATCTTCAACATTTTTAGCGCGTTTTAACTCTTTAATCAATACAGAAGGGTTATTCCCATGCAATACAATAATGTCATGCTCAGATAAGATTCCAACCAATTCAGAATTTGGACTTCCATTTTTTGTAATGCACAAATGTGTGATTTTGTTTTTAATCATTGCGATTTGAGCTTCAGCAACTGTGATTTTTTCAGGAAAAGTAATGACTGGAGTTGACATGATTTCGCTTACTTTTTCATCAATTGAAATCAAACCCGTAGCTATTTTGAGTCGTAAGTCCTTATCAGTAATAATACCTAAAGGTTTTCTCTCTTCAACTATTAAAATAGAACCAACTCTTTTGTTACTCATTATGATGGCAGCTTCTTTTATTGTGGCTTCCTTGCTGCAAGTTATTGGGTTTTTGCTATGTTTAGCAGTTTGTATTTCTGAGAATGAATTGTTGGCTTCTAACGATTCAACTTTGGCAAATAGTTGCTCATTACTTTTCTTTGCATAAGGCGTTTTAATATTTGACGAAAAACTAGCAATAATAAATTTATGAGCTTTCTCATTAATTTTAATAATATCTTTTAAAATTTCAACAGAAACTGCATATAAAATAGATTCTTCATTAGCCTTTGCACTCATTAAGTATTGATCGTTTTGAATAAGCGGGCGCAATCCAAAAACATCACCCTCATCACAAATATCAACCAAAATTTGATCAGTATCCATTGTTCTATATAAACCAATTGCGCCATCTTTTACAATATAAAAATGCTGGTGAGGATGTTCATCTTGTTTAAAAATAAAATTACCTTTTTCAACATATGTAACTTTTACGTTGGAAGCAATTTTAATGAGTTGTTCTTTTTCTAAAACATCAAATGGTGGGAAGTTTTTTAAAAAATCAAAAATGCGTTCAGCAATGGTGTTTTTCATAATCATTAACAGCTATGATAAACCTTAAAGTTACAAAATTCAAAAGAAGTATGGTAACTAATTATTTATTCAAATAATAGTTG
>JADWMI010000441.1 GCA_015767395.1 Bacteroidota bacterium
AAGAAATTAATTTGTGATGCTAATGAGGCAGTTGCTAGAATAGCTCATAAAACGAACGAAGTTTGTGCAATTTACCCAATTACGCCTGCTTCTCCGATGGGAGAACATGTAGATGTTTACAGTGCTGAAGGGCAAGAGAATATTTGGGGAGATGTACCAAGAATTATTGAAATGCAAAGTGAAGGTGGTGCTGCAGGTACTGTTCACGGATCTTTACAGGGTGGTGCGCTTACTACTACATTTACTGCGTCACAAGGGTTGTTGTTGATGCTTCCTAATATGTATAAAATGGCAGGTGAATTATTACCAACTGTAATTCATGTAGCTGCAAGAACACTGGCAACACATGCCTTATCAATTTTTGGAGATCATTCTGATGTAATGTCTGCTCGTTCAACAGGTTTTTCAATGTTATTTGGAGGCTCTGTTCAAGAAGCACATGATTTTGCATTGATTTCTCAAGTGGCAGCTTTAAAAAGTAAAGTGCCATTTATGAATATTTTTGATGGATTTAGAACTTCACATGAAATTTCTAAAATTGATGCCATTTCTGATGATGTGATTAAAACAATGATGCCAGACGAGGAAATAATGAAGCACAAGAAAAATTCATTAGATCCAGACAATCCTGTTATTAGAGGTACTGCTCAAAATCCTGATGTGTTTTTCCAAGCGCGTGAAGCTGCAAATACATATTATGAAAAAGTTCCTGGAATCGTTCAGGATACTATGGATCAATTTGCTGAATTAACTGGAAGAAAATATAGTTTATTCTATTATATCGGTCATCCTGAGGCAGAAAAAGTAGTCGTAATTATGGGGTCTGGAGAAGGACCTGTAAGAGAAACTATTGATACAATGGTTGAAAACGGTGAAAAAGTAGGTGCTTTATTTGTACGTTTATACCGTCCGTTCTCTATTCATAATTTTATAGAGCAAATGCCAAAAACAGTTAAAAAAGTGGCTGTTTTAGATAGAACTAAAGAACCAGGAAGTACAGGAGAGCCTTTATACTTAGATGTTGTAACTTCATATGTTGAAATGGGAGAATCTATGCCAACGATTGTTGGTGGTCGTTACGGACTTTCTTCAAAAGAGTTTACACCTTCAATGGTAAATGGAATTTTTGATGAGTTAGAAAATAATTCTCCTAAAAATCATTTTACAATTGGTATTAATGATGATGTAACTAAAACAAGTTTAACTTATACACCAGATTTCCAAACTAGAAAATCTACGTTTAACTGTATGTTCTACGGTTTAGGATCTGATGGTACTGTAGGTGCAAATAAAAACTCTATTAAAATTATTGGTGAAACAACTGATAATTATGTTCAAGGATATTTTGTATATGACTCTAAAAAAGCAGGTGCACAAACAATTTCGCATTTGCGTTTTGGACCAGATCCAATTTATTCATCTTATTTAATTAGTACTGCTAATTTTATAGCATGTCATCAACCTAATTTTATCAAAGAATATGATATCTTAAAAAACATTAAAAAGGGAGGGACATTCTTATTAAACTCTCCGTTTGATAAATATAAGGTTTGGGAAGAATTACCAAGTGTTATTCAAAATAGAATTATTGATAATAATGTTGAGTTTTATGTTATTGATGCGACTAAAGTAGCAGCAGAAGCAAAACTTGGTAAACGTACAAATACGATATTACAAACTTGTTTCTTTGCAATTTCTGGTGTACTTCCAAAAGATGAAGCTATTAAGAAAATTAAAGATGCTATTGTAAAATCATATTCTCATAAAGGTGAAGGCGTTGTTGAAATGAACTTTAATGCGGTTGATAAATCTTTAGAGAACTTACAAAAAGTTGAATATCCACGTCATACAACTAATGAAGATGGTTTAGCTTCAATGATGTCGGATAAAGCAGACGAATTTACAAGAGAAATTTTAGGATCAATTTTAGCAGGTAATGGAGATTTGTTACCAGTTAGCGCGTTTACAGCAGATGGAACCTTCCCAACAGGAACAACTCAATATGAAAAACGTGGTATTGCTGATCAAGTGCCAACTTGGGATGATGCAAGCTTATGTACACAATGTAATAAATGTGTTGCTATTTGTCCACATGCTGCAATTAGAGCAAAAGTAGTTTCGAACGAAATTTTAGAAAACGCACCAGCATCTTTAAAACATGTACCGGCTAAAGGAAGACCATTTGACAGTAATACTGAAAGTTATGTTTTACAGGTTTCTCCTGAAGATTGTACAGGATGTGATTTATGTGTTCAAGTTTGTCCTGCTGAAAGTAAAGAAGTTGAAAATATATTTGCAATTAACTTGGCTAAAAAATCAGAAGTTGAGAAAGTTGAAAATACCAATTGGGATTATTTTATTGACCTTCCTGATTACGACAGATCACAGTTAGTAACAACAACGGTTAAAGGATCTCAATTCTTAGAGCCATTGTTCGAGTTTTCTGGAGCTTGTTCAGGTTGTGGTGAAACACCGTATATTAAGTTAATTACGCA
>JADWMI010000020.1 GCA_015767395.1 Bacteroidota bacterium
TTAATTTTACGCTTGGTTCAACACTAAGTTCCCAAAAACTGGAATCTAGAATTGGTCAAAATTTAGAAGATGGTTCTAAAATAGAGTTTGATCAAGAAAATTTAAATAATGATGTGAAATATAATTTTACCGATGTTTTTTGGCGGCTCATTATAAAATGGTAACGGGTATTTTCACCTTTGATCCGGGTGTTATTTTGCATCAATATAAAATAAAAGATGATCAATTAGGAACTGTTGAAGACGAGAGTTTAACCAAAGTAGTGCCAAATATTTATGCACGTTTGCAATTTAAGTCTTCAGAGAGCTTGCGTTTTAATTATTCAATTACATCACAATTTTCAGATATAAATAAGGCAGCAGAAGGTTATGTTTATTCAAATTATAGATCTATGAGTAGAGGTAATAGAGATTTAGAAAACTCCTTAAATCACAGATATTCATTAAGCTATTTTAGCTTTAGTATGTTTTCATTCACCAATATAAATGCCTCACTTAGCTATACTAAAAAAGTTAATGGAATAAAAAACAGTACTGAGCTGGTTGGCATAGACAGGGTTTCCTATCCTATAAATTCGGCTTTTGCTGACGAAACTTTTTCAGGAAATTTTAGATATGGTAAAACATACAGTAAGCTTAAAACAAATTTTAGGGCAAATTTTAATAATTCGATATTTAATAACCTTGTAAATGGTGAAGAAATTGAGTCTAAAAATTTCTCACATAGTTATCAAGCCAGTGTAGCTACTAAATTTAAAAATGCACCTAATTTTGAAGTAGGCTATAATTTGTCTTTCTCAAAATATGCAGAGACAGGTAGCATTACAAACAGACCTTTTGCAAATATGGAAATTGCTTTTCTGAAGCGTTTTATTTTAACAGCCGATTATAGCTATTACAATTATCAAAATGAAGAGAAAACCTATAAAAATGAGTATTCTTTTTTAAATGCCAATCTATATTATCAAAAGCAAGATAGTAAATGGGAATTTAAATTTACTGCAAAAAATATTACAGATAATAAATCCATAAATACGGATAGTTATAATGAGATTTCAGATAGTAATTCAAACTCTTTATATTTTATTCAACCAAGATTGTGGATGTTCTCTGTAAAGTATAATATTTAGGAGTTTTTATTATAACTGATCTCTTGTTACACCCTTTTATAGTTTTTAAAAGACAATGGCAATAGCGTTTGAACAAACCTAGCTATTCCTAAAGTATAAGAGAAACCTTATATCAAAGTTAATTGTATATTTATGATTGACTTTAAATTCAACAATAAATATGAAATACTTTTACTTAAGTGCCATAATTTTATTGGTATCATGTTCCCAAGGTAAAGCTGAAAAACCAATCGATGAAATTGATTTTTGTGACAGAATCCATGATACAAATACTACAAGTTTGTCAAATGAATTAAAGGACGTTTCTGAATTAATGCAAGAGAAAACAGGGGTTTATGTTTTAGAAGATGGGGGTGGTTCATTGGTAATAAGAGCATGGCTCAGTGAAAATGCTGAGCAAACAATAGATATCCAGTATTTTATTTTTTCAACAGACAATGTTGGACTTATTGCTATTGATTATTTGGTAAAAGCTGCAGACAGAGGTGTAAAAGTTAGAATATTAGTAGACGATATTATGGTAGATGTTGATATTAAGGATGTTCTAACGTTGAATTCTCACGAAAATATTGATGTCAAAATTTACAATCCAGGAGTTAATCTTGGAAAAAATATTTTCAGTAAGATTAAAAAATTCACCACTGATTTTAGAAGCGCTAATCAAAGAATGCATAACAAAACCTTTATTGTAGATCAAAAAGTTGTGATCACTGGTGGTAGAAATGTTGCTAATGAATATTTTGATTACGACCATGAATATAATTTTAGAGATCGGGATGTGTTATTACTAGGAAAAGCAACTCAAGATGTAAATACCTCATTTAGTCATTTTTGGAACGATGAGCTGAGTGTGGCTGTTGAAGACTTGGCCAATAATGATGAGGCCATTGTCGATAGCGATATTGTATTTGAAAAGCTTCATCAATATGCTTGTAATCCAGAAAATTTTTGGCCACAAATTAGAGCGCAAATTGAAAACCTACCGATGGTATTTGAAACAATTAAAAAGTCAGGTAAGTTGGTTTGGGTTGATGATGTTAGTTTTGTTTCTGATGCACCTGGGAAAAATGATGGTACAAGTGGTTTAGGAGGAGGAGGGCTTTCGACAACCGCTTTGATAGATTTGGTGAAAACGGCCGAGCACTCTATTGAAATTCAAACACCGTATTTAATAACTTCGGCATTAAGTCAACAACTTTTTCGTGAAGCTGTAAATCGCGGTGTTAAAATTAGAATTTTAACAAACAGCCTTGCATCAACTGACAATATAGAAGCATTTAGTAGTTATCAAACCGATCGTGAAGTATTATTAAATACAGGTATTCAAATTTATGAATTTAGACCTGACGCAGCTGAGCGTGTAAAGATTATGACAGGTGATTTACATGCAACATTAGACCATATACCTGTTTTTGGTTTGCATGCAAAATCTATGGTTATTGATGGAAATATTACGGTTATTGGAACCTTTAACCTTGACCCTAGAAGTGCAAATTTAAATACTGAATGTGTGGCGATTATTAAATCAGAGGATGTTGCAGAAAAGGTATTGAAAGGAATGGAAATTGAATTTAAACCTGAGAACTCCTGGAGAATTACTGCTGAATTTAATCCAGATTCAGAAGTTGATAATATGAAACGTATAAAAACTTGGACAAGAAAAATACTACCAAAGGAAGTATTATAAATTGGTGTTAAAGCAAAACCCCCATAATTATTTAAATTATGAGGGTTTTGAAATATGATAAAGGAATTTCTTATAAACCGAAAGCTTCTTTTACTTTAGCTACATAATCTAGTTTTTCCCAAGTAAATAACTCAACATCAACTACTTTTTCAGTACCATCAACATTTCTAAATGTTTTTTGAACTGTTTCGTTTTTACGACCCATATGTCCGTAAGCAGCTGTTTCCGAATACATTGGTTGGCGCAATTTTAATCGATTTTCAATGGAAGCAGGTCGCATATCAAATAGTTGTCCAACTATTTCAGCTATTTCACCATCAGCTTTATCAACATTTGAAGAGCTGTTTGTATTTACATAAATCCCCATTGGTTCAACAACACCGATAGCATAAGAAACCTGAATTAAAATTTCATCAGCAACACCTGCAGCAACCAAATTTTTTGCAATATGACGTGTAGCATACGCAGCACTTCTGTCAACTTTACTTGGATCTTTTCCTGAAAATGCACCTCCACCGTGTGCGCCTTTTCCTCCGTATGTGTCAACAATAATTTTTCTTCCTGTTAAGCCGGTATCTCCATGAGGTCCACCAATAACAAACTTACCAGTTGGATTTACGTGATACACAATATTATCATTAAACAATGCTTTTATTTCTGTAGGTAATTTTGCAATTACACGCGGGATTAAAATTTCGATAACATCACTTTTGATTTTAGCTAACATAGCTTCATCATTAGGACCAAAGTCATCATGTTGTGTAGAAACAACAATATCTTTTATTCTAAATGGAACATTATCATCTGTATATTCAATGGTTACCTGACTTTTAGAATCTGGTCGTAAATAAGTAATTTCTTTATTTTCTCTTCGCAAGGCTGCCAATTCCACTAAAATTAAGTGACTTAAATCCAAAGCCAAAGGCATATAGTTTTCAGTTTCATTGGTTGCATAACCAAACATCATTCCTTGATCACCTGCCCCTTGTTGTTCTTTTGATTCACGGTCAACACCTTGATTAATGTCTTGAGATTGTTCATGAATTGCAGAAAATACACCACATGAATTTCCATCGAACATATATTCGCTTTTTGTATAACCAATTTTATTGATAACATCTCTGGCTATTTTTTGTACATCTAAATAGGTTTTAGATTTTACTTCTCCTGCCAAAACAACTTGACCAGTTGTTACCAAAGTTTCACAAGCTACTTTTGAATCTTTATCAAATGCTAGAAAATTATCAACCAATGCATCTGAAATTTGATCAGAAACTTTATCTGGATGACCTTCCGAAACAGATTCGGATGTAAATAAATATGACATATCTTTTTAATTTAAATATTATATAAGAGAAGAATAAGGTTGATTGCTATAGTCGCTAAAAGGAGTAAGTAATTACTGCTTTAGCATTTTTTAATGAGGTTGCAATCAGTTCAAATTCTTCCTCTTGAATTTTGAGTTGCAAATTTATGAAAATTAATAGGACGAAAATATTTTTTAACTAAATTTTTGGTTTTTAGTGTTTGAACATAAAAAAAACCTAACAAGTAATAGAAACTTGTTAGGTTTGTAATTTGTAAATATGGCTGTTAACTGTTTCTGAAAACAACAACTTTAGATTGTAAGCTTTAATAGTTTAATGCCTACTGCGATTGAAAACTACTAACTTATTTTAAAGTTTCTTGCCATTTCCAAGCTGAAAGTAATGCATCGTCCAAGCTTAAATCGGTTTTCCAGCCCAATTCATCGTTTGCATAATTAGTATCCGCATACGCAGCTGTGATGTCCCCTTCTCTACGGTCGACCAATTTGTAATTTACTTTTTTTCCAGTAACTTTTTCAAATGATTGAATAACTTCTAAAACTGAATTTCCTTTTCCCGTTCCAAGGTTAAAAACTTCATATTGAGCTTTGTTATTGTCTTCAATTAATCTTTTTAAAGCTACAATATGTGCTTTTGCTAAATCAACTACATGAATGTAATCCCTAACAGCAGTTCCATCAATAGTATCATAATCACTTCCAAAGACTGATAATTCTTTTCTAATTCCTGCCGCAGTTTGCACTACAAATGGAATTAAGTTTTGAGGAACACCAATTGGTAATTCTCCAATTTTTGAAGAATCGTGGGCGCCAATCGGATTGAAATAACGAAGGGCTATGGCTTTTAAGTCAGAAATTTTGGTAGCGTCTTTAATAATTTCTTCACCAATTTGCTTGGTGTTTCCATATGGAGATTCCGCAGCTTTAATTGGGGCCTTTTCAGTAATTGGTAATTCATCTGCTTGTCCGTAAACCGTACAAGATGAGCTGAAAATAAAGTTATTTAAATTGTTGGCTTTTAATTCTTGAAGGATGTAAACCAAGCTTCCAATGTTATTTTCGTAATATTCTAAAGGCATTTGAACACTTTCTCCAACCGCTTTTGAAGCTGCAAAATGAATAACACCATCAACTTTATTGTTTGCAAAGAAATCTTTTACAGCAGTTTTTTCTCTCAGGTCAATGTTAAAATAGGCTGGCTTTGTTCCTGTAATAGAAGTTATTCTATCTAAAACCTCGATGCTTGAATTTGATAAATTATCAATAATTACAACCTCAAACCCTTCGTTTTGTAATTCAACAACTGTGTGAGAACCAATAAAACCTAAACCGCCGGTTACTAAAACTTTTTTCATAGTTATTTGATGAAATTTAATATGGTTGTAGTGATGAAAGTTAATTGTTCATCATCTAATTCAGTGTGCATTGGTAATGAAATTACAGTATCAATCAATTCATTGGTTACTTTAAAATCGTCCTCATTATAACGTTTATCAGCATAGGCTTTTTGACCGTGTAAAGGAACTGGATAATAAATAGCATTTGGAATACCATTATCCAATAAATGTTGATGTAACTCATTACGTTGACCATTTGTTATTTGCAAGGTGTATTGATGAAAAACGTGCGTTGAAAAATCACTTACAACCGGTGTAATAATATTTTCGTTTGAAGCAAATGCATTTGAATAATATTCAGCAGCTTTTCTTCTGGCATCACAATAACCGTTTAACAGCGGTAATTTAATTCTTAAAACAGCAGCTTGTAAGCTGTCTAATCTTGAATTTACTCCTACAACATCGTGATAATAACGTTTGTACATTCCGTGATTTACCATTCCTCTTATGGTATGAGCTAGATCATCATCGTTTGTGAAAATTGCGCCACCATCGCCATAACAACCTAAGTTTTTTGAAGGGAAAAATGAAGTTGTACCAACCATTCCCATAGTTCCAGCTTTTCTTTTTACACCATTTTTAAAAGTATAATCTGCTCCAATAGCTTGTGCGGTGTCTTCAATTACAAATAAGTTATATTCACAAGCAACATCTAAAATTGCTTCCATATTTGCACATTGGCCAAATAAATGAACAGGGACTATTGCTTTTGTTTTAGGAGTAATCGCTTTTTTCAAAGCTTCAATATCCATATTAAAAGTGTCTTTTTCAACATCAACAAGAACAGGAGTTAAATGTAACAATGCAATTACTTCAACAGTAGCTGCAAAAGTAAAATCGGCTGTGATTACTTCATCACCTGGTTGTAATCCCAATCCCATCATTGCAATTTGCAATGCATCAGTACCATTAGCACAAGGAATTACGTTTTTAACACCTAAATATGCTTCTAAATCTTTTTGAAAAGCGTGAACTTCCGGCCCGTTAATATACGCTGAAGAATTTAAAACGCCTTGTAATTGAGTATCTACTGTATCTTTTATTTTCTGATATTGACCTTGTAGGTCAACCATTTGAATTTTTTTCATGGTAAGAAATTTATGTAATTCGAGCTAACAAAAATACAATAAAAGGCTTTCTTAAACAATGATAAATACAGAATACTGCTACAACGTTTTATTCAAATAAATCAGAAGATAAATAGCGATCTCCACGATCGCAGATTATTGCCACAATTACACCAGAATTGATGGTTTTGGCTAGTTTTAAAGCAGCTGTTACGGCGCCTCCACTGCTCATTCCTGCAAAAATACCTTCTTCTTTAGCCAAACGTTTGGTCATTTCACGAGCTTCTGTTTCACTTACCTCAATTACGGTGTCAACTTTTGAGGGATTAAATATTTTTGGAAGAAATTCTGGAGACCATTTTCGAATGCCAGGGATTTTTGAATTGTCAGTTGGTTGCGCACCTATAATTTGAATATTTTTATCTTTCTCTTTTAAAAAAGTTGAGGTTCCCATAATAGTTCCTGTAGTACCCATGGCTGAAACAAAATGGGTGATTTCACCATTGGTATCTCTCCAAATTTCTGGTCCAGTTGTCTTGTAATGTGCTTTCCAATTATCATCATTTGCAAATTGATTCAACATGAAATACCCCTTTTCTATCACCATTTTTTCTGCATATTCACGGGAGCCTTCAATGCCAACATCAGATGAAGTTAAGGTAACTTTGGCTCCATAGGCTTGCATAGTTTGCACACGCTCTTTGGTTGAATTTTCGGGCATTACCAATTCAATGTTAAGACCAAATTGTTGCGCAATCATTGCCAAGGCAATTCCTGTGTTTCCGCTGGTAGCTTCAATTAAATAATCACCTTTTTCAATCTCTTTTCTTTCAATAGCAGATGCAACCATATTGTAAGCAGCCCTGTCTTTTACACTTCCTCCAGGGTTGTCTCCTTCGAGTTTTAGATATAACGAAATCCCCTCTTTTTTTATGATATTCTGAGATTTCACCAAAGGTGTATTGCCTATAAAATCAAATAAAAAATGATTTTCCATACTATCTTTTTTGCTTTAGTTTGGTTTCTGGTTTGTGATAAACCAATGAATTTTTTGGAATAGATTCAGTAATCCAAACGTTACCACCGATTATACTGTTTTCGCCGATTACCGTTTCACCTCCTAAAATGGTTGCATTTGCGTAAATGGTTACATTTTTTTCAACCGTTGGATGTCTTTTTATGTTTCTCAATTCTTTTGATACCTGTAAAGCACCCAAAGTTACACCTTGATATATTTTTACGTGGTCTTTAATTAAACAAGTCTCACCAATTACGGTTCCTGTTGCGTGGTCAATAAAAAATGATTTTCCAATAATTGCCCCCGGGTGAATATCTGTACCGGTTTTACTATGCGCATATTCACTCATTAATCGGGGAATTAAAGGTGTGTTTAAAAGGTGTAACTCATGACTGAATCGATAAATTGCAATGGCATAAAAACCTGGGTAAGCCAAATACACTTCTTCAATATTGTTTGAAGCCGGGTCGTTTTTTACCAATTCTTGTGCATCTAGATTTAAATTCTCTAAAATTTCAGGTAATTTTGAAAGGAAAGTTTTCCATATAGTACCACACGATTCTTGATCAACTTTACATGCGAGTTTGTAAATTTCATCAAAATCCAATTCTAATTGTTCAATATTTTTAGCAACGCAAGCATTGGCATCAAACAAGGTGTGAAACAAGTTAACAGTGAATTTTTCAGTTTTATGTTTTAAACTAAAGTCTAAATGTGGTCGATTTTTACTCGACATGATTTTGTTTATAATGCTTTCTTTTGCTGTCATTATCGTAGTTGACTATTTTTAATTTTGTCGTTCTAATTTATAATAAATTACCATTGTTTGTAAACTGATTCAAATGGGATTCTAAAGCGTTCACCATAAACCCCTTCAGGTTTTCTTATTCCGCAAGAAATCACCATATTTATTTCACTGGAAAAAGGAAGGTTTAATATTTTCTTGATCCTAAGTGTATCTGAACCTTCCATAGGACAGGTATCATATTTTTCAGCTGCCATACTCAACATGAATGTTTGAGCAGCCAAGCCGGCAGATTTATGCGCTACAATTCGCAAGTCTGAATTTCGAAGTTGACGATAGCTAGGTTTAAAAAGTCCGGTGATCCATGAGATCCCAAATTTTATATAGCCGAATATTCCAAAAAAATCTGCGTAAACAAAAGGAATTAATTTTTTGTAATAATTCAATGCGAATTTTTCTCTTGAAGAATAATCGGTTGTGGCCTTATCTCCAAATGTTTTTAGTAAGTGGGAGGCATTTTTTTTAGTGCGCTGTTTCCATAAATCTTTTCTAACTACAATTACAACGAGTTGTTTGGCTGTTTTTGCAGTACTTTGCCCCAAACAAGCAATTGTTAATTGATCAATCACACTTTTGGAGGTTACATGATGAAATTCCCACAATTGCATATTGCTACTACTAGGTGCCAACGTTGCCTGTTGGATACATTTTTTTACAATTTCAGTGTCGATTTCTTGATTTTCATCATAAACCCTGACCGAACGTCTATAATTAATTGCTTCAACAAGACTTGTGTCGTTTTTCATAGTTTATTATTATATAAGACTTGATACTGAGCAATTTTGTAATTTAAAAGTAAATGAATATCTACATTTACTACCCGTTATTTTTTTATAAACTAATTTAAATAATGGTTGATTGCCCCAGGTCTATATTGTTTTTATTGTAAAATGTATTTTCATCATCTAAAATAAAATCTCTTAAAAAATTGCCAACGTTTGTGGTTGAAAAATGATTTGTAGCATTTAAATCGGGTGTTGAAATATTTAATTCTAATGATTTTTCAACAGCAGCTCTAATATCTTCAGCCTCTTCATACAATTTAAAGTGATCTAATAACATAGCCGCTGATAAAATAGCAGCCAACGGATTGGCGAAGTTTTTACCTTTTGCTACTGGATATGATCCGTGAATTGGTTCAAATAAGGCAGCTTTTTCTCCAATTGAAGCCGAGGCTAATAAACCTATTGAGCCTGAAATAACACTGGCTTCATCAGATAAAATATCGCCAAACATATTTTCAGTTAAAATAACATCAAACTGTTTTGGGTTTAAAATTAATTGCATTGCTGCATTGTCTGCCAACATGTAATTTAAATTTACACTTGGATAACTTTTTGAAATTTCAGAAACACGTTTTCTCCAAAGTCTGGAAGTTTCTAATACATGAGCCTTGTCAACCAAGGTTAGTTTCTTCCTTCTTAGTTTTGCTGCGCTAAAAGCAAGGTGAGCAATTCTATCTATTTCTTCTACAGTATATGTACAAGTGTCTGAAGCTGTTTTTCCATCTTCGCTCAATACTTTGTCTCCAAAATAAATGCCTCCTGTTAATTCTCTATAAATAATAAAGTCAACTCCCTTAATAACTTCGACTTTTAAATGAGACTTATGAATTAAAGCTTCATAAGTTGTTAAAGGAAAAATATGAGCAAAAAGGTCTAATTTTTTTCGAAGTTGCAATAAGCCTTGTTCAGGGCGAATCGTAACGGTAGGAATATTATCGTATTTCGGGTCTCCAATAGCACCAAATAAAATGGCGTCAGCATCTTTGCAAATTTGCAGTGTTTCTTCTGGTAATGGATTTCCAGTTTCATCAATAGCAATTGCTCCAATAGCAGCCTTCGTATATTCAAATGTGTGTTTGTACTTTTCAGCTACTGCGTTTAATATTTTAACAGCTTGTTGAGTTACTTCTGGTCCAATACCGTCACCAGGAAGCAAAGCGATTTTTAATTTCATTATTGATATAATCTGTTTTTCTAAGGTGTAAATTTAATTAAAATTTAAATATTAGAAAAACAGCGTTCTATATAGCTATTCGTGTTTTTATAATTTGGTTTAATTCCATTAAATGATGTAAATCTTCATCATTAATTTCTTTATGGTGGTCAGCAAATTTTAAAAATTGAGGATACAAATCATCCAATTCAATTTTGGTTAAATCGTATCCAACATTTTTTGCTCTGTATGCCAAGGCTGCTCTACCGCTTCTAGCCGTTAAAACAATTGAAGATTCTGTTACTCCAACATCAGCCGGATCCATTATCTCATAAGTTTCACGATTTTTAATTACACCATCTTGATGAATTCCAGAACTATGCGCAAAAGCATTTTCGCCTACAACAGCTTTATTAGGCTGCACTATCATTCCCATACTGCGTTGTACAAGTAAGCTCGTATCGTATAAAAGTCTAGTATTAATGCCAGTATCTAAATTTAAATAAGGGTGTTGTTTTAAAATCATAACAACTTCTTCCAAAGCTGTATTTCCAGCACGTTCACCAATTCCGTTGATGGTACATTCTATTTGACGCGCTCCATTTTGAACACCTGCAATAGCATTGGCAGTTGCCAAACCTAAATCGTTATGGCAGTGACATGATAAAATTACATTATCAATACCTTTTACGTTTTCTTTTAAGTATTTTATTTTGGCTCCGTATTCGTCAGGTAAACAATAACCTGTAGTGTCCGGAATATTTAATACTGTAGCTCCAGCTTTTATTACTTGTTCTAAAACTCTTGCTAAATATTCATTGTCTGTTCTTCCTGCATCTTCAGCATAAAATTCCACATCTTCAACAAATTTCTTTGAATAGGCAACCGCATCATAAGCGCGTACCATAATTTTTTCTTTTGTTGAATTGAATTTGTGAACTATATGTGAATCAGAAGTTCCAATTCCTGTATGTATTCTAGGGCGTTTTGCATATTTTAATGCATCCGAAGCAACTTCAATATCTTTTTGATTTGCTCTTGTAAGTCCGCAAACTGTAGCGTTTTTCACTAATTTTGAAATTTCAACAACTGAATTGAAATCACCTGGACTTGAAATTGGAAATCCAGCTTCAATTACATCAACTCCTAATATATCTAAGCGCTCGGCTATGACCAATTTTTGTTCAGTATTTAACTTACAACCTGGAACCTGTTCACCATCTCTTAAGGTAGTGTCAAAAATTTGAACTCTATTTTTACTCATTTCTGATTTTTTTTTATCACATTTGATGTGTCAAAAATAGTGGTATAGGTTTTTTATATTTTCGTAGAAAAGAGTATATTACTATATTCAAATTGTTATCGATACCTTTAGGAAACTGAAAAACAGTACATTAAAAATATTTTCACTACAATGTCTATTGAGCAAAAAGATGCGCTTTTCACCTTAGTTAAGTCCCTTTCCAAATCAGAAAAGCGGCAATTTAAGCTTTATGTTGGCCGATTGGGAGGCAATGTTGACGCCAATTTTATGTCGTTATTTAATTTGTTAGATAAAGTTTCAAGTTATAATGATGAACTTATATTGTCAAAAACAAATATTAAGAAGCAGCAAATATCCAATACAAAAGCCCATTTATATAAACAAATTTTAGTGAGTTTACGCTTTAACCCTGTGCATCATAATTCGAAGGCTCAAATTAGAGAGCAATTTGATTTTGCGTCTATTTTATATAGTAAAGGGTTATATAAACAAAGCTTAAAAATATTAGATAAAGCGAAGGAATTGGCTTTAAATAATGATGAAAATAACTTGGCCTATGAGATTGTTGAGTTTGAAAAAATTATTGAATCTCAATATATTACTCGAAGTATGAGTAATAGAGCCGATAAGCTTTCTGAGCAGGCAAAAGAACTTAGTTTAAGAAATGTAAGAACCAGTAAATTATCAAATCTTTCTTTACAATTATATAGCCTGTTATTAAAACAAGGCTATGTAAAAGATGAATCAGATTCTAGACTTGTTAATGAATATTTTGAAAAACGTTTACCTAAATTTAAGTTGTCGGAACTTGGTTTTATGGAAAAACTTTTTTTATTCAAGGCTCATTTATGGCGAAGTTTAATTTTACAGGATTTTGTTTCTAGTTATAAGTATGCTCAAAAATGGGTTGATTTGTTTGGAGGCTACCCTGAAATGAAAAAACAAAATCCAGTTTTTTATTTAAAAGGTTTAAATTATTTATTAGAATCGTTATTCTTAATACGTCATAAATCAAAATTCAAAAAGGTACTGGAAAATTTTAAAAAGGATATTGACAATGGAAATATTTTATTAAATGAAAATACACAAACCTTAGCCTTTTTATACTACAACCAGAATAAATTGAATTCGTATTTTATTGATGGTAAATTTACCGAAGGCCTACGTTTTATTCCTACTTTGTTGTCAGATTTAGAATCTTATAAAGCAAAAATAGATGCGCATCATATTATGGTTTTTTACTATAAAATTGGTTGCATGTACTTTGGAGCAGGTGAAAATGAATCTTGTATTGTTTATTTAGAAAAAATAATTAATAATAAAGATTTAAAAATGCGAGAGGACTTATTGTGTTTTTCACGCGTTTTAAATTTGGTAGCACATTATGAGGCTGGTATCGACTATAATATTGAAAAGCTAATTGTTTCAACCTATAAGTTTTTGTTGAAAATGGATGATTTACATGATGTTCAACGAAAGATGATTGCTTTCCTTAAAAACCTAAGTAATATTTATCCTCAAGATTTACGGAAAGAATTTATAAAATTACATGCAGAATTGATTAAGTATAAAGATCATCCTTATGAAAAAAGAGCTTTTTTATATTTAGACATCATTTCATGGCTAGAAAGCAAAATCCAAAATTTATCTGTTGAACAAATTATTCAACAAAAAGAAAAAAATAAATTTCATTAAATAGTCTTTTGTTTAAATATTTTTTACATATTTGTAGCCAATAAGATGAAACAATTTATTATCAATATTATTATAATTCGTGTCTCTGTGATTATTTCACAAGAAGATCGGGAATAGTATTGTGTTTTTATAAATCAATAAAGCCTTCCTGATTAATTTTAGGGAGGTTTTTTATTTTAAAGCAATTATGACAATCAATAAAGTAAAAATCATCATTTTAACACAAGTCATTATAGCATAATGAATTGAAGCATGTTTTTTTATTGAATAATCATTGTAAAAAAAAGAGCGATAACACTTTGAAGAACAGAGATATAAGTAATATATAGTTGATGTGACTATTGTAAAAAAAGCAAATGAAAAAACTATAAAACAAATACCTAAATTAAATTTGACACTTATTACGAATTAAGTGCCTAAAGTTAGGTTGTTTTAAAAATAATTTAAAATAATTAAAAAAGGATTAAAATAAATGCAATTAAACAAGTATAGTAAAAGAGTAACACAAGATCCAACACAGCCTGCTGCCCAAGCAATGCTATATGCTGTTGGGCTTTCTGATGAAGATATGAAAAAACCTCAGGTAGCTATTGCAAGTACTGGTTACGATGGTAATCCTTGTAATATGCATTTGAATGGTTTGGCTTCAAAAATTAAAGAAGAGGTAAATAAACAAGATCAAATTGGATTGATTTTTAATACTATTGGGGTAAGTGATGGTATTTCAATGGGGACATTGGGAATGAATTATTCATTGCCTTCTCGTGATGTTATTGCTGATTCTATAGAAATTGTAATGAACGCACAAAGTTACGATGGTTTGGTTACTGTTGTAGGTTGCGATAAAAATATGCCAGGAGCAATTATGGCAATGTTGCGTTTAAATAGACCTTCATTAATGGTATATGGTGGTACTATTGCTTCAGGACGCTATAAAGGAAAAAAATTAAACATTGTTTCTGCTTTTGAGGCTTTGGGTCAAAAAATAGCAGGAGATATTTCAGAAGAAGAATATAAAGAAATTATTAAGAATGCAATACCAGGCGCAGGTGCCTGTGGAGGAATGTACACTGCAAATACAATGGCTTCATCAATTGAAGCACTAGGGTTTGCCTTGCCTTACAATTCATCTATTCCTGCAGAAAACCCTCACAAGGAAAATGAAAGTGAGCGCATTGCTGCAGCTATCAAAAATTTATTAGAGTTGGATTTAAAGCCATTAGATATTATTACTAAAAAATCGTTAGAAAACGCGGTTGCTTTGGTAAATGCTTTAGGTGGCTCAACCAATGCAGTTTTACATTATTTAGCAATTGCACATGCTGCTGAAATCGATTTCACATTGGAAGATTTTCAACGTGTAAGTGATAGAACACCTTTAATTGCTGATTTAAAGCCTAGTGGTGAATACTTAATGGAAGATGTTCATGGAGTAGGTGGTACACCAGCAGTGATGAAATATTTATTGGAAAAAGGCTTTTTACATGGTGATTGTATGACAATTACTGGTAAAACATTGGCTGAAAATTTAGCTGATGTAAAAGCATTGAGTTTTGAAGAGGATCAAAAAGTAATTCATACAACTGAAAAAGCATTAAAACCATCGGGAAATCTTCAAATATTATACGGAAATTTAGCTACTGCAGGTTCAGTTGCAAAAATTAGCGGTAACGAAGGGAATTTATTTGAAGGAAAAGCTGTGGTTTTCAATAGTGAGCAAGAAGCCAATGACGGAATAGGAGCAGGTAAAGTTTCAAGAGGTGATGTCGTTGTAATCCGTTATGTGGGTCCAAAAGGAGGTCCGGGAATGCCAGAAATGCTAAAACCAACTTCAATGATTATGGGCGCTGGTTTAGGAAAATCTGTAGCTTTAATTACAGATGGACGTTTTTCAGGTGGAACACACGGTTTTGTAGTAGGTCACATTACACCCGAAGCACAATCAGGTGGGGCTATTGGATTGGTAAAAGATGGAGATGTTATTGTAATTGATGCTGACAATAAAACCATTAACGTGAAAATTTCAAATGAGGAATTGGCAGAGAGAAAGTCAAGATGGGTTGAACCAGCTTTGAAACATACAAAAGGAATATTATATAAATACGCTAAAACCGTTTCTTCAGCTTCAGAAGGTTGTGTAACGGATAAATTTTAAACCAATGGAGACATTAAAAAAAGAAGGTTTAGAAGTGAAAACTTCAAAAACTGTAAGAATAACGGGTGCAGAAGCAGTAATTAAATGTTTACTTGAAGAAGGAGTAGATTTGGCTTACGGATATCCTGGAGGCGCTATTATGCCTGTTTATGATGAGATTTATAAATATCAAGATAAATTTCACCACGTATTAACACGTCATGAACAAGGTGCTATTCATGCAGCGCAAGGGTTCGCACGCGTAACTGGTAAAGTTGGGATGGTTTTTGCAACTTCAGGTCCAGGAGCAACAAATTTGGTAACCGGTATTGCTGATGCCCAAATTGATTCTACGCCTTTGGTTTGTATTACAGGTCAGGTAGCATCTCATTTATTAGGTTCTGATGCTTTTCAGGAAACAGATATTATTGGTATTTCAACGCCAGTTACAAAGTGGAATTATCAGATTACCAAAGCTTCTGAAATTCCTGAAATAATAGCAAAAGCTTTTTATATTGCAAAATCAGGCCGTCCAGGTCCAGTTTTAATAGATATTACAAAAGATGCACAGTTTGGTGAATTGGATTTTTCATACAAAAAATGTGAAAAAGTTAGAAGTTATAGAGCAATCCCTAAATTTGATATAGAAAAAGTAAAAGGAGCGGCAGCATTAATTAACTCGGCTAAAAAACCTTTTATTGTTTGGGGACAAGGTGTTATTCTAAGTGGAGCAGAGCAAGAGTTTAAAAATTTTATTGAAAAAACTGATATTCCCTCGGCCTCTACAGGCTTAGGTCTATCGGCTTTAGAAACAGCGCATCCGTTAAATGTTGGGATGGTTGGTATGCACGGTAATTATGCACCAAATGTATTGACCAATTCTTGTGATGTTTTAATTGCCATTGGAATGCGCTTTGATGATCGAGTTACTGGTAATTTAGCTGCCTATGCAAAGCAGGCAAAAGTAATTCATTTTGAAATTGACCCAGCTGAAGTTGATAAAAATGTTAAAACAGATGTTGCGGTTATAGGAACTGTTAAAGAAACATTGGTTGAAATAATGCAATATGTAGACAAAGCAGACCGTAAAGAATGGATGAAAGAATTTGATAAATTATATCAAATAGAAAAAGATCAGGTAATTAACGATCAGTTAAATCCTTCAAAAACAGGCTTAACAATGGGTGAAGTTTTAGGCGGAATTAACAAGGAAACTAATGGTGATGCTGTAATCGTTTCTGATGTTGGTCAGCACCAAATGTTTGCTTGGCGTTATGCCGAATTCATTAAAACGAGAAGTAATGTAACTTCCGGAGGTTTAGGAACTATGGGTTTTGCCTTACCAGCTGCTATTGGAGCAAAAATGGGCGTTCCAGAAC
>JADWMI010000442.1 GCA_015767395.1 Bacteroidota bacterium
AAAAGCTCTAATAAAGCTTTAGATGGTCACTTTAAAAAAGCTGGAACCACTGCCAAAAGAAAAGTCGTTGAATTTCAAGGTTATGATGGTGATCACAAATTAGGAGATCAATTAACAGTTGAAGTATTTACTGAAGGTGAATTTGTTGATGTATCAGCAACTTCAAAAGGTAAAGGTTTTCAAGGTGTTGTAAAACGTCATGGTTTTGCAGGTGTTGGTCAAGCAACTCACGGTCAGCATAACCGTTTAAGAGCGCCAGGATCAATTGGTGCAGCATCATATCCAGCTAGAGTATTCAAAGGAATGCGTATGGCAGGTAGAATGGGAGGAGATAAAGTTACAGTTCAAAATTTAAGAGTTTTAAAAGTAGTTCCAGAAAAGAATTTACTTGTTGTTAAAGGAGCAATTCCTGGACATAAAAACGCTTATGTAATCATTCAGAAATAATGGAAGTATCAGTTTTAGACATACAAGGAAAAGATACAGGTAGAAAAGTTGAACTTTCTGATGCTGTATATGGAATTGAGCCAAATGATCACGCTGTTTACTTAGATGTAAAGCAATTTTTGGCTAATAAGAGACAAGGAACTAGCAAATCTAAAGAGAGAGCTGAAATTTCTGGTAGTACTAGAAAGATTAAGAAGCAAAAAGGTACTGGTACAGCTCGTGCTGGTAGTATTAAATCTCCTGTTTTTAGAGGTGGTGGTCGTGTATTCGGACCAAGACCAAAAGATCATTCTTTTAAATTAAATAAAAATTTAAAGAAATTAGCTCGTAAATCGGCGTTAAGTATTCAAGCAAAAGAAAACAATATTATTGTTGTTGAAGACTTTAATTTTGACGCACCGAAAACGAAAAACCTTACAGCAGTTTTATCTGCGTTTGGGTTAGAAGACAAAAAAGCATTATTTGTGTTGGCTGAGTCAAATAATAATGTATATTTGTCATCGCGTAATTTGAAAAAGGCAAAAACTGTAATCAACACAGGATTAAGTACTTACGAATTACTGAGAGCGAATAAAGTAATCCTTTCTGAAAGTTCATTAGAAGGAATTGAATTAAATTTAAGTAAATAGGTCACGCAGATATGAATATTTTAATAAAACCTATTATAACGGAAAAAGCAACAAACAATAGTGAATTATTTAATCGCTATTCTTTTGTTGTGAACAAGAAAGCTAATAAACTTGAAATAAAAAACGCAGTGGAGAAAGCCTACGGTGTTACTATTGAGAGTGTTAGAACAATGAACTATCCAGTTCAACGCAATACAAAATACACCAAAAGTGGAATTGTACAAGCAATGAAAGGGGCTTATAAAAAAGCAATTGTTCAGTTAGCTGAAGGAGAGAATATTGATTTTTATAGCAATATATAATAAACAAAAATGTCAGTTAGAAAATTAAAACCAATAACACCAGGTCAGCGTTTTAGAGTTGTAAATGGGTTCGACACCATTACGACTGATAAGCCGGAAAAGAGTTTACTTGCACCGAATAAAAGATCTGGAGGTCGAAACAATAGTGGGAAAATGACTATGCGCTACATTGGTGGTGGTCATAAGAAACAATACCGTGTAATTGATTTCAAAAGAAATAAAAGTGGTATCCCAGCAACAGTTAAATCAATTGAGTACGATCCAAACCGTACAGCATTTATAGCATTGCTATCTTATGTTGATGGTGAAAAGAGATATATTATTGCTCAAAATGGTTTAAAAGTTGGTCAAACTGTAATTTCTGGTAAAGGAGCTACTCCTGATGTTGGAAATACAATGTTGTTAAGTGAAATTCCATTAGGAACTACAATTTCTTGTATTGAATTGCATCCTGATCAAGGAGCTGTTATGGCTCGTAGTGCAGGTTCATTTGCGCAATTAATGGCGAGAGATGGAAAATATGCAACTGTTAAGTTACCGTCAGGTGAAACTAGATTGATTCTTTTAACTTGTTCGGCGACTATAGGTGTTGTGTCAAATTCAGATCATCAATTATTAGTTTCAGGTAAAGCGGGTAGAAGTCGTTGGTTAGGAAGAAGACCAAGAACGAGACCAGTTGTAATGAATCCTGTTGATCATCCAATGGGTGGTGGTGAAGGAAAATCATCTGGAGGACATCCTAGATCTAGAAATGGTATACCTGCAAAAGGTTTCAAAACCAGATCTAAGACTAAAGCGAGTAATAAGTATATTATAGAACGTAGAAAAAAATAATTGATATATGGCACGTTCATTAAAAAAAGGACCTTACGTTTCTCATAAACTTGAGAAAAAAATACAAGGAAATATTGAATCAGGAAAAAAATCAGTAATCAAAACTTGGTCTAGAGCCTCTATGATTACACCGGATTCTGTAGGACAAACAATTGCAGTTCACAACGGTCGTCAATTTGTACCTGTTTATGTAACTGAAAATATGGTAGGTCATAAATTGGGAGAATTTTCACCAACACGTTCTTATAGAGGACATGGTGCGGATAGAAAAAATAAAGG
>JADWMI010000123.1:0-1341 GCA_015767395.1 Bacteroidota bacterium
AATAGCAATTAATGCAGCAACTATAGGTATAATTATATCTGCTAAACGTAAATTAGTCAGCGTTTCAGCTGATTGGACGGTAATACTTTCATCAAAACCAACCATTTGTAAAACAACACCACTTGAAAGCATTGCTAATGCTGTTCCTAGTTTAACCATCCACCAGTAAACAGCACCAAACATTCCTTCGCGGCGTTCTCCGTTGTTCAATTCGTCTAAATCGCAAACATCAGCAGTCATTGACATCATTAAGGTAAACAAACCTCCAATACCAAAAGAAAGGAAAGGAATAGGCATAAACATTAACCAAGGATTACCTGGGTCAAATCCCCACCATTTTAATACATAACCAACAATTGAAAGTAAGGTAGCTACTACAAAAGCTTTTCTTTTACCAATTTTTTCAGAAATTTTGGTAACAACAGGAATTACTAAAAACATGGTAGCCAATGCACTTACAGTTCCAAACCAAGCAGGCCATGAACCAGCTAGAACTGTATCTCCTTGAAATAAATAATAAACAATTATAAAAAACGAAAACTGAGCAATTGTTTGAAAACCATTGAAAATAAAGAAAGTCGCTCCACACAACTTCATAAACTGCTTATTTTTAACAGTTAATACAATTCCTCGAATAAATTCTTTTGTATTTGCTGCCAATTCGCTCTTTGAAAGGTTTTTCAATTTACTTTTATCAACTTCCATTTCTTTGTTG
Source organism: Bacteroidota bacterium (assembly GCA_015767395.1). The sequence continues at coordinate 716 of JADWMI010000123.1, forward strand.
AAGAGCGCGGGCATAATTCCTAAAATCATACACAAACCTCCAACCCAAATGGCCATTATTTTAGCTCCTTCAGGTGCACTTTCAAATAACGATTGATCGTAAATAATTACCCAAAACCACGGCGCAATTACCCAGGCCATTTGTCCCATAAATTGCGAAACTGCCATTAAACGCGTACGCTCATTATAATCAGGTGTCATTTCATAACCCAAACCAATTAATGGCGTTGCAAAAATGGTATAACCAATGTAAAAGAAAAGCGATACCACCAAGAAATAAAAGAAATTATACATTTCAGAATCTTCAGGGTTTAACTGCCACATAATCATATATGCTATTCCGGAAATAACACTACCTACAAGTATATAAGGTTTTCTTCTTCCCCATTTGGACTTTGTATTATCTGAAATAAACCCCATAATTGGATCAGTCAGCGCATCCATAAACCGAGGTAATGCACCTAACAAACCTGCTAAAACCGGATTCATCCCTAAAGACATCACCAACACAACCATAAAAACACCTAAAGCGGCTGGAAATAATTGATTGGCTAAATGCCCAGATCCAAATGCTAATTTCTGGCCTAAGGGAACAATATCTTCTGTTGCTATTTTATAATGTTTCAT
>JADWMI010000123.1:1441-6951 GCA_015767395.1 Bacteroidota bacterium
GCCAATGGCGGTGTAAATACATCTTGCATCAATGCATTTTTATCTCCATTGTATGTTTTGGTAATTTGCACGCCATCTCTCGTTAATCCTTTAAGAACACCTGCATCTACCAAATCCCATATAGCAAATTTTGCTTGTCCGTTTAAATTGATTAAGCCAAAATGATTTTCAGAACCTAACGCGTTTTTAGCATCTTTCCATTGCTCATCAAAGGCTTCAAAGTAGAATAATGAAATTTTTTCTTTGTTTGTCCATTCCCGCATTAATTTATAATAAGTTCCTGCCTTGTATTCATCAGCAGCTCTTGAACTTTTTTTCCCATAATGTCCGTTTGAGATTGTTGTCCAGCCAGATTCACCTATATGAATTGTTTTAGTTGAATCGATACTTTTCACATAGCTTGAAACTTCTTTATATTGATTTTTTGCAAATCCCAACGCACGTACCATAGCGGAATCAACTTTTTCTGCATCGGTAAAATCTTTTTCAGTGTCTGGAACTACCCAAAATTCCGGATTGTAATATGAATTGTGCATTGGATACGTATGCATGGAAACATAATCAACTGCTTTGATTAATTGTTCCAAATCTTTTGTTCGATAACTGGTATCTCCACCTCCCCATGACGCAAAGTCATCAGAGCTTGTAATCCATAAATCAGCAGGAAGTTCTCCCTTCTTTTTTAGTTCTTGCAAGTGATTGACCCATTTTAAAATCACATTGGGTTGCACATAATAACTTGTCGCCCAACGTATCATAGCCTCATTTCCAACGGCTAGAACTTTTATAATATCTGGATACTCTTTTGCCAAGGCCACTGCTCTATCAATTTCACCTGCATTTTGCTCACTTTCAACATCATGATTTGGCGCTAACTCAGTCCAAGCATTTTTGCAATCGATCCACGCACCCAACATCACATACATTTCAAAATTAGCATCCTCAGTCTTTAGCTCTTTAATAGCTTTCAAAATATTAGGAGCCTGTTGCAATTGTACATTATAGGTACGTAAAATTTTGATTCCCATAGCCGATAAGATTTTCATATCTTCCTTGATTTGCGCTATGGTTGGTTGAATATCTCGTGTTTTTTCTCTATACCCACCGTATGATATTGCCAAATAATCTGGATTGCCTAAAATTTCTGAAGCTGTCATCATTTTTTCTTCTTTTGGTTTTTCTGAACAAGAGCAGATCATTAATGATATGATAAAATAAACTGCAGATTTCATAATTGTTCTCATAATGCCTATGTTAATCTTTTTGTTGGTAATACATTTGTTTTTTCAATACTTCTTGTGAACTACTTCCAATTTGAAATTCGAAATCGCCGTTTTCTACAACCCAAGTATTGTCCATTCCTATAAATTTCAAATCAGATGAATTTATGGTAAAATCAACTTTCTCAGATTGGTTTGGTTGTAATTTTATTTTTTTAAAGCGTATCAGTCTCTTTGAGTCTGGAGCAACCGATGCCAATAAATCTTTTAGATATAATTGCACCACTTCCTTCCCTTCTCGAATTCCGGTATTTTTAATTGAAACTGATATTTTTAAGTCTTCACTTCCTGATAAAGTATCTTTATCAATACTGAAATTTGAATATTCAAAAGATGTATAAGAAAGTCCGAATCCAAATTCAAACTGTGTATAAAAACCATCATAACCCCATTCAACATCACGGATGTCTGCTTTTTTATGATAGTAAGTCAATGCATTTCCTGAATATTTCGGATATGTATATGGTAGTTTTCCACTTGGGTTTATTTTTCCAAACAACACATCTGAAATTGCTCGTCCACCTTCTTGCCCTGGATAATAAGCCATCACTATTCCATCAGTTAAAGGTTCAATTTCTCGAATAATTCTTGGTCGACCTTCTACTAGCACCAAAATAATTGGCTTGTTATAAACGCTTAGTTTTTTAACCAAATCTTGTTGTGCTTTTGGTAAATCGAGTTCATTAATATCCGACGGTTTTTCGGTAGCAGGTATTTCGCCAACACAAACCACAATGTAATCTGCCTTTTTTGCTTTGGAAACTGCTTTCGAAGTATTTATATCTTCCGTATAATTGGTTCCTTCAACATATGTCACGTTGCTTGAACCAACCTCCTTTTGTATTGCTTTTAAAATAGTGAGTTTACTTGGATCATTATATTTTGTATCCTGACCTAAAAAGGTTCTAGACCAAGCACCATTTAGCAAATTCATAGAATTTGAAGCATAACCAGTTACCAATATCTTTTTTCCTTTTTTCAATGGTAAAACCGCCTCTTTATTCTTAAGTAAAGTAATGGCTTCAGCAACTGAACTATAATTTGCTGCTATATGCTTTTCACTTCCAAAATCAGGAAAATCTTTTGGGTTGTTATAAGGCACTTCAAATAAATTCAATTGAAATTTGAGGTTTAATATTCTGGTAACAGCATCGTCAATTCTTTCCATGGAGATTTCATTGTTTTCAACCATTTCAACAATATAATCCACCACATCAATATCGTACGGATTCATCAACATATCTAAGCCTGCATTTACAGCCATTTTTGTAGCTTCTCGCTTGCTTGTTGTAATTTCGTGCGCTTCAATTAAAAATTCTACATCGCTAAAATCCGAAATCACAACGCCTTTAAATCCTAATTCTCCTTTTAAAATATCGGTTATATTGTGTTTGTTAATATGACAAGGAATGCCGTTTACTGCGTTGGAACTAATCATAACGCCCAAAGCACCGTCATCAATTGCCTTTTTAAATGAAGGTAAAAAATATTGTCTTAAACTATTTTCAGGAATAATGGCGTTTGCTCTGTCCTTCCCGTTTCTTCCCGCGCCATAGCCAATAAAATGTTTTAAACATACAGCAGAACTTTGAGGATTCTTTAAGCTTTCACCTTGAGAACCTTTAACATAAGCACCACCCATTTCTGAAATAAGATACGGGTCTTCTCCAAAACTTTCTGAAATTCTACCCCACAATGGATTGATAGCTACATCAATATTCGGATTGAAATTCCAAGGCAACGATGCTGCTCTTGACTCATACGAAGTTATCTTGCCATTCAAGGCAGACAGCTCTCTATTCCAAGTTGCAGCCAATGCAATTTGATGTGGAAAAAGCACCGATCCTTTGATATAATTAGCACCATGAATATTGTCAATTCCGTACAAAACAGGAATTCCCAAACGTGTATTTTTTATACTCGCATCTTGTATTTTTTTTACAATTGGATACCATTCATCTGTCCCAGCTAAATACTGAGGTGTATTATGAATAGATCCAACAGCATAGTCAACAATAAATTTTTGAAACTTTTTTTCGTCAAAAATCGCGCTATCCCGTTCATCCCAATAATCCCCTTTTAAAATAGAAGGCAAACCTATATTTAGCATTTGGCCCACTTTTTCTTTTAAGGTCATTTTTGCTAATAATGATTTCACTTTCTTCTCAATTATTTGCTCCTCATCACTTAATGAACTGTCTTTAGTTTGCTGTTTATCGCAACTTAAAACTATTGAAGCTATAATTAACAAGGGAATTAGTTTTCTCATTTTAAAAATTTACTTCACTAAATACACAATGATTTGAGTAATTTCTCCTGTTCTTTCAAAAACCTTTTTACTTATTTCTGAATCAAGACTTAAGGCTTTAAATTCAAGATCTGGTCCTTCATTTAAAACAACTGCTAATCCTTCATTTTCAGCTAATTTATATACAATTGGAATTTGACAATACGTAAAACAAAGTGCGTTTTTTTCTAATTCAATTTCTTTTACTTCTTTATTGATGTCTGTGTATTTAAAAACTTTCGATTCTTTTAAAAATTCTCCAATTCTCAATAAACGTGGATTAAATAATAGTTTTCCACCTTTAACAAAAACGCCTAATTCACCAAACCTACTTAAAACATCTTCTTTTACTTGCCCAGTCATACCAGGTTGTTGCGCTCCTTTTCCTCCTGGGGTATGAGAATATGGATCTGTTGGAAATGCACCATATAATTCTGGTGATTTATGCACACCAATTCCTTCGTTAATTTCGTAATAGTGATCTAACAATTTTCCAATAGTAACTTCACTTTCTTTGTTTTCAACAGCTAATAAACAAGTCTCTTGAACGCTTAAGACTAATTTAGAAACCATATGCCAGTAAATTGACCCAAGCCCTTCATAGCCAAAGAAAGTTCCTGATCTTCCTGTAAATGATTTGTGGTCAAAAATTTCTTCAAAAATTGATAAGACTAATTTCTCTTCTTGTTCAATAAGAGATGGATATTTATCTTCTGGCAGTTGTCCTAAGGCTTCTTTAAGACTGTTTGAATTGTTGAAATTTCCGTTAAAATGGCAATTACCTAAAACATCTTTTTCAATAATCTGGGTATTACCATCTATTAAAAGTTGCCTTAATAAGGCTGATTTCTCAACATTTTTAGCCGAAATATTATTTTTCTCATTAAATCTTGGTAACTCTTTATTTGGATACAATATGTAACTGTACTGATCTGGTCTAAACAATGCGCTGCTTCTTAAAGCATTTAAAAGTTCTAAAGAATCGGTTCCTGAAATATAACCCGAACTTAAAACAGCTACCTGCCCTTCTAACATTTCTGGCAAGTATGAAATTGCTATTTCCTCTTCATTCGTAACAGTCATTAAATTGTAAGCGTGGTATAATTTATCAACTCGTTTATTAGCGTCAATTGAATGATCAATAAATTGAAGGGTGATTTCAGTGAAATTTAATAAATCTGCTTTTGAAATAGTTCCTTTGTTACTTGAGAAACCGTTTTCATAAATGGCAGTTCTAAAATTCCCTCCTGCATTTCCAAGACCATCCAATACTGTTTTTCTGTCTTTATCAGAAATTTTCCCAGTTAATAAATTTTTATGATTGTTGAAGGTTGCCAAAACTTCATTAAAAAATAAGGCCAGTTCTTCTGAAATTTCTACGGTATCTAAATCGGTATTTGAAACCATTTCTTGGAAGAAATTCAAAAAGCGACGTAAATAATACAAGGTTACCATTGAAACACCATTTCCTACCAAAGCATTGTTTGCATCGTTCCATTCTGGTCTTTGTGTACTCATCCAAATTCCTCCTTCAGGAATAAAGTTTGAAACCTTTGCCAATACAGTTGCTAACAATTTCTCAACCAAATTTACTTTATAAATAAAGTAATTTTCATCTCTCAATAAAGCGCCATCTGCTCCTAATTCTTTCTTTTTTCGGTTGAGTTCTTCATCTAGTTCTACATCAAATTCAATAGTATCCTTTGGATTTGATAAAATAGCTTCATAGTTTTTTATCTTGTACGGTACATTTGCATATACAAAAAGCTCTTGATTAAAGTAACTTGCTAATTTAGCTGGATAATGTTTTTCAATAAATTCTAAGAATTTCAACAAGTAAATAATTTGATGATCTCCCCAATATCCAATATATGACCACGGATTGTCTGGCTCAATTGTTTCCCAATCAAAACCATCTTTTGTAACACGGTAAGGATTGTAAC
>JADWMI010000443.1 GCA_015767395.1 Bacteroidota bacterium
CACTTTTATTCATTGGATTACAGGATGGCGATAGCGCTCCGGTAGATTCACTTCTAGCAATTATTGGCGAAGAAGGAGAAAATATTGATGCTATTATTAAAGACTTTAAAGTTGCTGCTCCCTCGGAAGAAAGTACTCCTGCAAAGGAAGAACCAAAAGCGCCTGCTCCTGCTCCTATGAGTGAATCACCTGCACCAACTGCAGCTCATATTGCAGCGCCAGTTGTAAATACAGGAAAAGTTGTAGCCTCTCCTTTAGCTAAAAAAATAGCTAAAGAAAAAGGAATTAATTTAGCTACTGTAGCTGGTACTGGAGACCATGGTAGAGTTGTAAAACGAGATATTGAAAATTTTGTTCCTGCAGCTGCTCAAACAGTAACAGTTACGCAAACTATTACACTTGGTGAAGAAAGTTTCGAAGAAACGAAGAATTCACAAATGCGTAAAGTGATTGCAAGAAGATTGGGTGAATCTAAATTTACGGCTCCACATTACTACTTAATGTTAGAGATTAATATGGATAGCGCAATTGCATCACGTAAAGTTATGAATGAAATTCCTGAAACAAAGGTTTCATTTAACGACTTGGTGGTAAAAGCTTCTGCAATGGCTTTGAAAAAGCATCCTCAAGTAAACTCACAATGGTTTGAAGATAAAATTCGTGTAAATCATCATGTAAATATTGGTGTTGCAGTGGCTGTTGAAGATGGTTTATTAGTTCCTGTAGTTCCTTTTACAGATCAAAAAAGTTTGACTCAAATTGGCGCTGAAGTTAAAGACAAAGCCATTAAAGCGAAAACGAAAAAGTTAACACCTGCAGAAATGGAAGGAAGTACTTTTACGGTTTCTAACTTAGGTATGTTTGGTATTTCTGAATTTACTTCAATTATCAATCAACCTAATTCAGCTATTTTATCTGTTGGAGCAATTATTGAAAAACCAGTAGTTAGAAATGGTGAAATTGTAGTTGGAAACACAATGAAAGTAACTTTAGCTTGTGACCATAGAACCGTTGATGGTGCTACAGGTGCAGCTTTCTTACAAACATTAAGACAATTTATTGAAAACCCAGTGACTATGTTAGCATAATTAAACTGGATATTATTATAATTTAAAACCCATTACATTTTGTAATGGGTTTTTTAGTTTTACAATTTTGTTAATTACAAACCAATCACGGCACCTTTCATTGAATATAAAATATAGAGCATATCCTTTTTAGTTTCTTCGTCAATATTATGCCTGCTTAAAACACCTAAAATATCGTCTACTGCAGCCATAAATTCTTTTTCAGAAGTTTTGAGTCCTTTATGAGCTGAAGGCAAATCTTTGCCCGTATAAACAGCATCTCCTCCAGTACCAGAAGATAAAAACTCTTTCACATGAGTTTTGAAACTTTCAAATTTTTCTGGATCCTCTTTTAAAGGCAAAAACACATGGTTAATTTCTTCGTTATCTAAATGAGCCTGAACAATGTCATCTACAATTAAAGATATACCGGATTCGCCTCCTAATCTTTCAAATAGACTTATTTCTAAATTTGTATTAACATTTATTTCTGCTAAATTTTCTTGATTCACTTTATTTTGTTCTTTTTTGTTTGAACAATTTGTTAAAAAAATTGACAAAAAAACAATTGTAAATAGTTTAATAGTTCTCATAATAATTTTTTTTAGATTAATTATTTGGTTTTATGTTCTGATTTACCCTGAATAAATTGCTTGGATCATACTTTCCTTTAATCTCAACCAGTCGATTATAATTGTGTTTATAGCTGGCCTTCACCCTATCTTGCCCTTCATCCATCATAAAGTTAGAGTACGCACCACCTGAAGAATATGGATGTAACGCCTCCCAATACCCTTTACACCATTCTGTAATTTTAGCTGCATTTTTAGGATCTGGATCTACTCCTACAATTACACCTGCATATTTTGCATCACGATATGCCCAAGGTGTATCTTCAGCGCCAACCCTACTGGCAGCACCACTTATTGGATACAAATGCATTTGCGATAGAGGTGTTGGTATATTCGATCCAAACTTTAAATGCTGGGCACGTATTTCCGAACCCAATTCTTTGAAAAAATCTGCTCTCCAATACCATTGCATTCCAGGCGGCATTAAACCATCAAATAAAGTTTGGATAGATGGATAAGGCATTTCCCCAACATGTTCGAACAATGGATTCAAATCTCTCACAGGCTGAAACAATTCATCAAATTTAGCTGGATCGCCAGTATAGCACCAAATGATACCACAAAACTGTTTTAAATGTAAATGCTCTGGAAACGGTGGACCAGGAATAATCATGGTTGTAATAAAACCATTTAACTCATCTGATGCGCTATTTAAAAACTCGTGGTACCATTCCATTATTTTCTCAGTTTTTTCAATAGGCCATAAAGTTGGACCTCCTATTACGGTTTTAACGGGATGTGCCTGAAATTTAAAAGAAGTTACAATTCCAAAATTTCCACCTCCACCTC
>JADWMI010000444.1 GCA_015767395.1 Bacteroidota bacterium
CCCAAAATTATGCGAGTTGTAGGACTTATTAAATCATTTTCAATAGAGTATTTTGCTCCAATGGCAACCCCAATAATTAAAATAGCAATCCCAATTTTGTTAATCAAATTTTCTCCAACAAATTTTTCTAAATCAATACTAATTTTTGGTGATTTATGAGTTGCTCTAGGAACATGCTCGTTAGATTTTTTTGAAGTTTGTTGCTGCTGTGCATAGCTTATATTTGTTACTTTTCCAGCCTTTGGTATTGCGACCCAAAGGATTATATAAAGAATAAATCCAATCCCCATAAACAATGAAAGCAATAGCCATAGAATACGAATTAACCCCCTGTTAATTCCAAAGTATGTTGCCAACCCTGCACATACACCTCCTAAAATTTTATGATGTTCATCTCTATGTAATTTAGTTGAACTTGCATTACTGCTGTATATGTACTTCTCCTCTTTTACTTCTTCCTTGCACGCCTCTTTTATCTCTTCTTTTTCAAATGAATTAGTTGGTTCAATATTTTTAAGTTTGTTCAAGTTTTCCTGTAAATCCTGAACCTCTTTCTCAAAAAGATTTTGTTTTTTTAATAGTAAATCTAATTTTTCCTGAAGTTGATTTATTTGATCGTGCGTATGCATTACTTATTATTTTTAGGGTATAAAAACTTAAAAATTAGAACAACAATAATTATTAAATTTATTGATTTTTTATCAAACTACAACAATAAAATCATAAAGAGCTGTACATGATTATTCATTTCTAATTAGGTTTATCTTTTTTTAATATTTATAATAGTTAGTATGGCATTTGAAAAACCATCTTTAAACTTGAAATTCATATATTCGTTTTTAATTAAAAAAATGAAGGGTTATTAACAAACATATGAAAATGAAAAAAATTAAATTTCCTACAGCGCAAACTATTTTATTGATTATTGCAGGATTTGTAACCCTGTTAACTTGGGTAGTGCCAGCCGGGAAATACGATACCATTTTATATCAAAAAGCAGAAAATACTTTTATTCAAAACAACATAGATAAATCAACAACTTTACCTGCAACAAAAGCAACTTTAGATGCGCTGAACATTAAAATTCCACTAGAAAAATTTACAAATGGTGATATATGGAAACCAATAAATGTACCCAACACTTATAATAAGCTAGAAGCCAAACCACAAGGTATTGTAGCCTTTTTAAAGTCTCCCATAAAAGGAATTATTGAAGCCGCTGATATTATTTTTTTGGTACTCATTATTGGTGGACTGATTGGTATTATGAACTTGACTGGTGCTTTTGAGGCAGGCATTTCGTTTTTTGCAAGTATCCTAAAAGGAAAAGAATACCTTCTAATTATTATTGTTGTTTGTTTAATAGCGCTTGGTGGCACTACATTTGGATTGGCAGAAGAAACCATTGCTTTTTACCCCATATTGATTCCTGTTTTTTTAGCAGCAAAATATGATGCCATTGTAGCACTGGCATCCATTTATATTGGCTCATCAATTGGAACAATGTGTTCTACAACAAATCCGTTTAGTACTATTATTGCCTCAGATGCGGCTGGTATTAATTGGACTACTGGCATTGAGGGTAGACTAATTATGCTGGTTTTAGGAACCTTAATCTGTATTGTTTATATATTATTTTATGCCAAACGTGTTCAAAAAGACCCAACTAAATCAATTATTTATGATCAGAAAGAAGCTATAGAAAAGTTATTTGGAAATAAAACTGAATCTAATTTAAAACTCAACAATAAGTTACGCCTTATCATTTTCATTTTTTCTATGTGCTTTGTAATTATGATTTACGGTGTTGTTAATTTAGAATGGTGGTTTTTAGAAATGACCACCGTTTTTCTGACAGGATCAATTTTAATTGGATTTATAGGAAAAATAAAAGAAACAGTTTTTGTTGAAACCTTCGTGAAAGGCGCTGGTGATTTGCTTGGTGTAGCTATAATTATTGGAATTGCTCGCGGGGTATCTGTGATAATGAATGACGGCTTAATAAGTGACACCATGTTGTATTATGCGAGTGGAATAACAGAAGGCATGAATAAAGGCGTTTTTACAAACGCTATGTTACTTATTTATAGTGGCTTGTCCTTTTTTATACCTTCATCATCTGGAATGGCAGTTCTCACCATGCCTATAATGTCTCCGCTAGCTGATACTGTTGGAATTGGTAGAGATATAATTGTAAACGCTTATCAATACGGAATGGGCTTATTTGCATTTATAAGTCCAACAGGTTTATTGTTACCTTCATTGGCAATTGTTAAAGTTGGTTACGACAAATGGTTAAAATTTGTAACCCCCTTGTTTTTAATACTTATAGTTTTCACAATGCTCGTACTAACAGTTTCTGTATATATTTAACAGAATTATTATTAATACAAATTATTAAATTATCAAGTTAAAAAAATTATATTTGTTAAAAATTAAAACAATTAAAATGAAAAAACTAACAACATTCTTATTATTTACGGG
>JADWMI010000124.1 GCA_015767395.1 Bacteroidota bacterium
ATACAAAAAAGCACTGAAATAAATTTCAGTGCTTTTTTTATGGGTTCTATTTTCTATTGTTTCGCTATTTGTAATCCTTCCTTAGCTTTTACATCATTTGGTTTATTTAGCAACGCTTTTTGAAATAATATTTTGGCTTCTTTTTTCTTTCCCAATTGCAAATTACACCAGGCATACATATAAAGTCCGTCAAAATCAAAAGGGTATAAATCTGCCAACTGTTTAAAATATTCTAACGCCTTATCGTATTGCTTGCGGTTGTAATAAATAGTTCCTAAATAATACATAGCCTTTGTATTGTGACTAGAATTTTCTAAAACACTTTCATAAACGCCAATTACCTCATCCCATTTACCCAATGCCGATAATGGAAATATATATCCAAATTTGGCTTCATCAGCATAAGGCATTAAGGCCATTGTTTTTTTATAAAATGCAATAGATTCAGAGAAATTACCTGCCATATAATTCAACCAACCCAATCTTAAATTGGCTTCATAACTATCTTCGTTATACACATTTTTCAATTCGTTGGCAGCCTCTCTAAAATCGCCTTTCACTTCCAGCTCATAACTTTTTCGAAAAGCTTCTTGAACAGTTGAAAAATCTGATTGTGCATAAAAACTAGTATGAATTAAAACACTTAAAATTCCAAGTACTATATTTTTTCTTATAAATTCCATGTAAATCCTGCTATTAAATTTTGCTGGTTAAACTTATATGTTGTTGGTATCAGTTCTTCTGAAAAATAATAATCCTGCATATTCATAAAGGAATAACCAACTTTCAATGTTGTTTTGTTTAGATATAAACGTAAAATCGCTCCATATTCATTCAAGCCAATTGCAGATTGATTGTAAATAACAGCGCCATTGTTTGAATTGAAATTATGCATTTCTCCCGAATTCATATAGCCCGTTAATGTAACATTTTTGGTATTTAATGTCAGCCCAGCCGTATATACCAACTGAGATTCATTTAACGAACCCGTTGACTCATTTTGATATTGTATGGATCCAAATGGGACCAACAATGTATTTCCAAAAGGATATAGCGAAAGTGTATACCCAACCTGAAATTGATCGAATGCTCCTAAATTCGAATAAGAAATGTTAGCCGTATTTCTAAAAAAATAACACAGTTTTGAAATACTTGCTCCAAATAAAACATCGGTATACTTTGTTTTATTATTGACATTCACTGGCGTAATACTTGTAAAATCCAATTCATCAAAACTTCCAAAAAACAATCCTAAATAAGTATCTAAATACCATTTGTTTTGTAAAGCGAAGGTTGCATCAGCATAATACCTGGTCTCTGTTCCTTGAAATGATGAATTCACAGTTTCATTATTTAAATTTTGTTGTAAAACCAATGCTACTGGCATAACCGTTATTCTATGGTAAAAATTAGTGCTATTCGAAAAACGATGATTTAATCCCAACGTATACAGTTGGTAATTCTTTGGAAACACACGTGAATTATATAAATTTGAAATGTTACTTTCAGATAACAATGCATCATAATCTACGTTGTTTGTTGCTACAATCCCAACATCAATAGCTGAAACTATTTTTAATTTATGATTCAAACTAGCTTTTAACTCTTCGTCCATTTTTTTATAAAAAACGTCAGATTCCAGAAACATTCCCGTATACCTATAGGTCCAGTATAAATAATCCTGTACAACTACATCATATTGATTCAGCGCATAAGCTTCTTCCAAATACTTCATAGCAATTAACATTTTACCTTCTTTAAAATAGGCAATTCCCATTCTCACTTTTAAATAATAAAAGTTAATTCCTTCACTTTTTGCATCTTTTCCGAGCGCAATTAATGTTTTCCAATCTTGTTTTAAAAATAAGGCATACGATGTGCTGTCAACCGCTTTAAATGAAAAGGAGCTTTTTTGAGCGTATGAATTAAACACAAACAGAAAACAACATATTAATCCAATCTTTTTTTCCATAATAATTGAACTTTAGTTGACTTTTGAATTATTAAATCTATTTTTATTTCTTTCGTTTTTTGAATCTCTATTTTAGATTCTAAATATTTTTCAAGATTAAATCTTGAAATTTTTCCAATAAGTTCTATGCGCTTCGGATTGAAAATTTCATCTGTTGAATGATATTTAAGTTGATATGCTCCTTTTAAAAATATGCCGAAGGGAACCAGTAAATCTTGTATGGTTATCAGCGGAAACCGGTACAATTGATGAATTGGAAATCTTGTTTTCACAGAAATTTGTTGTTCACTAAAAACCAACTTATAAAAAGAACAAAACATATAGTACAACGGACTTTTTTTTGAGCCCATATAATTTAAAGCACTGAATGTTTTACCATTGTTTATGTAAAAAAGTTTTGCTTTGGTTGCTGCACAATACAAATAAGTTTGATTGTAACTATCAATCTCATTTTCAATTATAAACGTTGTCGTTTTCGTTTCATTTATTGATTGTGTAATTTCAAAAGTATCCCCAGGATTCCATTTAAATGCTTCTTGTAAAATTCTAGCTGTTTGAATATTTGAAATAAAGCTGCTTTCTGCAGGAATTCCCTTCTCAATAAATTTATTTTGAACTGAGCTATTTTCAATAAAATTAGACAAGGGCCAAAAAACGGTTGGACTTCCTATACTTGGTAAAGCCTGTAATTGAAAATGTAAGTGGGGATAAGGTGATCTTCCTGAATTACCACATCTTCCAATTTCTTGACCTTGCATAACCAAGTCTCCAATTGAAACCTTAATAGAGTCCATCTTTAAATGACTCATTTTTGAAAATAAAAATTCTTCGTGCTTTACAACAATAGTATTTCCCCAGTTCTGTTGCACATTGGCACTTCCAATTTCATTATCTTCAATGTTATCTACAACTGCTACTACTACCCCATTTGCCGGCGCTACAACAGGCTTATTAAAACAAAAATAATCCGCTACAAAATAACCATCATTTATAAACTCTTTATCAGACCCAGGATCTTTAATAATAAAATCCCACGCATATTTATAAAAGTCTTTGTGTGTATATTTTCCGTCATGTCCTTGATTCACCGTCCACGCTCCTAAAAACGGCAGATGAATAGAAGTAATAAAAAGACTGAATTCTTTTGCTTCTAAACTATGAAACAAATAAGCATTTGTTTCGGGATTTTTTTGTTGGATATAAGTTAAAATCGGTGCTTTTGTTTGATCGTATCTAATTTTAAAAGCATATAAAATCCCAATTACAACTACATTAAATGGAAGTGAAAAAACAGAAAGCTCAAATACTGCAAACAAACGATCTGATCCAATGGTAGTAATTACCAAAATTGGAATTATCAACACGCTCCAAAGTAAAGATTGTCTCGAAGGAATTAAAAAATACCCACCAATAGCAATAGTGGAGAGAATGAAATTAAATCCGTAATACGTATAATTTAAAACGCCAGAATAAACGCCTAAAAATTGATAAAACCAATAGGCTATAAAAAACCCTATTAATGAAAATAAAAAATGAACTCTTGAATGAATGAACAATCCAATGGCTATTAAAACACCGGCCAATATGCTAAACTGAAAGAAAATGGCCCCTAAGGATAAAAAATAAGTATCAAATCCTGTGTCCAATAAAAAGACATTCAATGCATCTACAATTTTAACCAGAACAAGCCCTCCCAGCTTAAATAAATGGTTTGATGGATACAGCGCATCTTCATTCACATCAATATTTAAAAGTGCCGGAAATGATAAAATAAGTAACCACATCCCCATTAAAAATGGAATACTTAAAAAAGGCAATCCATATTTCTTTAACATTCCTATTAAAAAAACGGTACTAAAAAAAGCAATTGAACTCGCTATAATTATTAGCAAAAAAACTTGGATGGCAGGTGAAAAATAAGTGCCAATACCCAAACCAACAAGTAGTGAATTAAAACTAAATAAGCCTTTTTGTAACGTTAGCTTGTCATAGCCCAATATTTCAGCCAATACCAAAGCAGTTACAACGGCTATCAATCCACTTAAACCAGTCCACCAATCCATAAAACTGACCACTAAAAGTATTGTTGCTAAAATTTTATTTTCAGCAAAAAATATTTGAGAATAACTATTTAAAAAGGACTCCCAATAAAAATGGATACTATTAAACTTGTCTCTTTTCAATACTTGTCAAATGAGAAGGAATTTCTTCTTGTGTTCTAAATACTTCTTTATTCTCCGCTTTTCTAACAACGTGAACATTCTCTGATTCATCAATCATTACAATATTTGGTCGATAGGTGATAAATTGCATCCATTGTGTCATGGTATAGGCGCCTACCCTTTTAATTACAAAACGATCTCCTTTTTTCAGTAATGGGAAATTGATATTTTTCCTAATTACATCAATGTTCATACATAAAGGACCGTAAATTGTGGTTGGTTCAGATTGATAGGTGGTTTCGTGTACTGGAAATAATTCGTGATCATACCAAAAAGCGGTAAACATTAAATTTACGCCGGTATCAATAATCATGGCTCTTTTTCCATCTGCTAGCCTTTTGTTGGCTAAAACAGTTCCTGCCAACCAACCAGCTTCATCAATTAAAGCACGACCAGTCTCTAAAATTAAAGTTGGTAACTCGTTATTTGGAAAGGTAACTGAAGTCATTGCTGTAGTAATAGCATGGGCATAATCATCAAAACTTGGAGTCGTATCCGTTGCTGGCATATATGCTCCTTGTAAGGTGTTCTGAGAAGCGAAACCGCCGCCAAGGTCAATATAATCAATAGTCGTTTCAAATCTATCATAAGTTTGATTCGCCAGTGCTGCCAGTTTAGAAACAGCAGTTGCATAGGCTTTTGACATGGTTATATAGGTCCCAATGTGAACATGCAATCCTATCAAGTCAATTTTTCCATGTGATAATATTCTATTAATCGCATTCCAGGCTTCTCCATTTTCATAATTAAATCCAAAACGGTCCCATTGTGGAATAATACCAGTATCCATATTCACACGAATCGCCACCTGAGGTTGTTTTTCAGATTCCTCAGACAATTCAATGATGGTATATAGCTCATCAAAATGATCAATATGTATTAAAGAATTGTTTGAAATTGCTCTTTTTAGATCTTCTACACTTTTATCTGGGCCGTTAAAAATAATTTTATTCCCCGGAACACCATTATCAATGGCTTTTTCATATTCAAAACCAGATACCACTTCAGCCCAAGATCCTTCTTGATGAAAAATTCTACAAACGGCATCTAAATAGTTCGTTTTATATGACCAAGCGAATTGAACTTTAGGGTATTGCGTGGAGAATGCTCTATAGGCTTGTCTATACGTTTCTCTTATCGTTTTTTCTGATAAAACAAATACCGGAGATCCGTATTCATCCATAATTGAATCAATTTCAATACCATCAATAGTACTTATTGGCTGTAATCTTTTTAAACTCCCAAACTTGTTTGGAATCCCTTCTACTACTTTTCGTAATATTGGACGTTCATATATTTTTTTACTCATTTCGTTACTTTTTATAATTCACCAAAAACAATAATTTTTTCAAAATCGGCGATATCACCAATTAAATCCCAAGAATATCTAATAAACATTTTACCAACCTGATAGTCTGTCAAAGGCTCAACCTTTTTACCTAAAGCCATTTCACAAAGCACTTCTGGAATATTTTGGCCTGCTCCTACGGCTAAATACACCCAGGCTGGGATACGTGGATTAATTTCAATTAAATGATATTCCCCTTCATCGGTTTTAATCATTTCCAACTCCATAGCGCCACGCCATTTTGTTTTTTTTATGATGTCATGAGTAATTTCAAGCATTCTTTCATCTTGAATGGTAATACCTCCCCAAGCTTTCCCTTTATCCGTTATATATTGCTTACGCATTGATACTGCAGCAGTAGTATTCCCTTCTCCATCACCCAAAGCAATTACATTGACTTCAGTTCCTTCTATGGCTTCTTGAATTATTACAGGAAATCCCCATTTAGCAGATAACTTATTGAAATAATGTACTGCCTGATGTAGAGAAGTCACTTTAAAGGCTTCATAAAATTTTCCTTTAATATAATATGGGTATCCAAAAGGTTTTGGCAGATTTGATAATTCCTTACTATTTAAAATTACGCTACTTGCAGGAACTTTAATATGGTATTTCTCAGCAAACTCAGGCAAATTATCTTTGTGTCGTTCTTCAAATTGTTCTAAAGTTGGTAGAAATGTATGAATGCCCATTTCTTTCAATTTGTTATTGAACTTTATAAACAAATACAATTCCGAATCAAAATTAGGAATAACAATATCTATTTTTTCTTTTTCATTGATATATGCCAATCGTTCTAAAAAAGCCTCGCTACCTGTTGATGGAAAAGGCATTAAATACGTTTTATCTACCAATCCAGGCATGTAAATGCCAGGTTCTAAATTTTCATAAGCCAAACCAATAATTCTTGCTTCTAAACTTGAATCTTTTATACCACGAATTACCGGAACTCCTGGACCTGGACTATCAATATTATTTAACCCAGTAACTGCTATGGTTATTTTTTTATTTTCCATAGCTAGTCAGTCAAATTTTCTCTTTTTAAGAAATCTAGAAATTCATATAAATCTCTACCTGCAGACAATTTATCTATTTCATAGGTTGCAACAACTTTATGTATTATTTCATCGATTGCGTTTTTTTCCTTCAGTAATTGAATTATAAACAATCCCTGTTCATTCGTTACAAAAGATTCACCTGTAGAAGGCTTGAAAATAAAACCATTGTCACTAATAGCTAAAGCACTTAATTTACTCATTATTCATTGATTTTTTTTAATTAAGGTTAAACCATTAATTAACAATAAATATAAGCTATAGACTAGGAAAACAAAACTACCTTAGTTACACAAAAATGATAACTAAGTAGAAAGCAAAAGGTTAAAAAATTTAGGAGTAA
>JADWMI010000445.1 GCA_015767395.1 Bacteroidota bacterium
CGTTCTTATTTTACCAAATGCTTTAAATTAAAATATGGCAAAACTCCAAAAGAATATAGAGAATAGTTTTTTCTTTGGAAGGGACAAACTTTTTGGAAATGTGTCCAGAATGCGTTTTGAGTCACTTTTATTGGCGAAATGAATATGAAACTTCTTCTAAATTACAATTCTTATCTATCATATTTGCGCTCTGTTCTGTTCCGATCTGAAAAGATAATTATTTATTTCAAATACCCAAAGATTTGACTGAAAGTTTAGATTAAAATTATAAACACAAATTTAACACTTAGTCATAACAATACCTAGTTACTTGTATTTTATAGACTTACCACAGTGCTTATCAATAGTTAAAATACATTAACATCTTTAGTGTGAATTTAAAAAATAGTGTGAGTTTTAAGTTAAATAATAACAGAGAGTATATGAAATATTATACATTCCTAAAATACATGTATATTTAAACTCACTTTCTGTTATCAATTGACTCATCTTAAAAAAAATAGATTGTACATTTACTCAGCCCTTTTTTATTTTGGTTATGACCTTCGTGGATATTCAACTATCTACAGTTTGAAGTATCTACCTTTGATGTGTGGTTGGGTTTAAAAAGCTATTTTCTTTTATCAAGTAAGTTTTAGCTGCCAATTTATTTTTTCTAACCTTAATGTTATTCTAAGTATCGTTTCAAGTATTTCACTTTCATTTGGGTACATTCCAAAAACCAACGTTTTAAAACTACCTTGATACGTTCCTTTTAATTGTTTCCATGTTTTTTCTGACTGACTAAACAATAGCGCATCTTTAGGGTGACTCTGTAAATAGGCATTGTTATTTTTAAAACTGACTAAGTCATCATTTGCTACTTTTAGTAACATTTCATCAAATTTTGCAGAATTAAAGAATTTTTTAATTTCTTTATTTTTTAGTAGTTGATGAATATCGTAAGTATGTCTAATTTTTGCATTTAAGTCTACTATTGGATTTTCACTATACGAAAACCTTACCAAGCTCATTATTTTTTCGCACAAGGTTCTTTTGATGTCTAATGCTAACACTTCAAAAGGCTCCATACTATATGTTGAAATTAAATCTCTTTGCCCTGTTTGTACCATCATTTCATAGATATAACTTGAAATTATTTTTGTTTCATACGGTTCGTGATGGCCTAATCGTGTTGCTTCTACAATTACAGTATCTCTTACTTGCCCAAAATGACCTGTAACTACTTTTGGATATTGGTGAGCTGTTTTACGTACCATCCCAATTCTATGGGTAATTCCTTTTACCTCTGTTTCTTTTAAATGTTTTTCTACTTCAGTTGTAATCTTTTTTAACTTCTTTTTTAAAATATGATCTGATTGCTCTTTATTTTTAATCAAAATTAAATCTATATCTTCTGAAAAACGCTCAATGATTCCATAACATTTAGAGAGTGCTGTGCCTCCCTTAAATACAATTTCTTTCCCCAATTCACTTTTGTACAAATGATACAATACAAAAGTTACCCAATAATCCTTTTCAATATAAATATCTTGAATATGCTTTTGTTCCGCAGTAAATTTTATGGCATCTTTAAATAACTGGGGGTTTTGGTGTAGTTTCATTTTATATTCCAATTTTTAGCGGTTGGTACAATTGTTTCAGAAACCGAAAACATATAGGTTGTTATTGGGTTTAGTGACTTTTTAAGAGTTTCTAAATTTTGATTTGCATTTATCTGCTCTAACAAAGCGCCTAATAATGCACGCGTTGATGGTGGGTATTTTAAGGCTAGTTTTTTTAGTTGCTCTTGTTCTTGGCTACTTACTACTTTTAGTAATTCTAGTAAACGAACACAGGAATTATTTATAGTAGTATCTGGAATCTCTTTAATTAACCGAATGGCATCTAATAATCTTAATAAGGGAATATTTTGCTTTGTAATGGTGTTTTTCTGTTTGATAAAAGCCACTTTGAACCGACCTCTTTGTAATGATGGTCTGGTTTCGTTTTTTGCAATTTGTATTGTGTTACTTACTTGCGTTGTAAACCCCATTGCATTAAAATAGCCATAGCCTGTAAGGTAACCCAGTAACTTTCCGTTTTTTTCTAATAAGTCTTTTACCATTTGGTATTGCTCTGGAAATACGTTTCCGAAAACCGTACTTTGAGCTTTGTAATATTTTCCTTTTGATAATTTCTCAATTTTTCCAGCTACTACCATTCTGTTTAAGTGTTTTATAATAGCTTCTCGCTTAGTGACCTTTGATAAAAAATTGATATAGGTGAATACATAGCCTTTTGGCAATTTATTTATCTTATCTTCTATGTACTCGGATGTTTTCATTTGTTTTTATTTCTACAAATATAGTAAAATGTCCAGTTTATTAATTAAAAAACTGGACATTATTTTTTTAAAGGCGGAGTTTTTATTTTTTTATTTTTTTAGAATGAGACCCTGAAACAAGTTCAGAGTGACGTCATTATTGTCGCTTATCTTTTG
>JADWMI010000446.1 GCA_015767395.1 Bacteroidota bacterium
ATGTTTTGGAAGCTTTTTAGTGACTTCATTCAATTGAATTTCGCTTGACATAAATGCTTTTTTATGAAGTGAATTTACATTATTTATTTGATTCGAATTTTATAAATATTTAACTTGGAGTGTATCTTTTAATATTGTTGATCTGTGAATAGGGATGAGGGATTAGGGATGAGGGAACAGGGATGAGTGAGCAGGAATCAGGGAGCGGGGATGCGTTTAGTTAGTTGACGCATACTTCGACAAGCTCAGTGTAACATTCTAATTTTGAATATTGCACTTTACACTTTATCCTTTTCCACTTTCAACTTTCACCTTTAAACTACTAACATCTAATATTTCAACAGCATTCTCCTTATCC
The DNA here is from genome assembly GCA_015767395.1 of Bacteroidota bacterium. The sequence continues at coordinate 359 of JADWMI010000446.1, forward strand.
AGTAATTGATATTGTGAGTTATTGGAAACAAACTCGGGAACTATTTCTTTCATTTTTTGGACCGTTTTATTAAAATCCAAGTCTTTATTAATTTCACATAACGCCTCAATTTCTGATATAACTTTTTCTATATCTATATCCTGAACATTTGCTATCATAATTTTTTCATGATAGGTAGCAGAGGTACTTTCACCATCAGCCAACAATTCTTCATAAATTTTTTCACCAGGCCGCAACCCTGTAATTTTAATATCAATGTCCGTTGGAAATGATAAGCCTGATAAACGAATCATATTTTGCGCTAAATCATAAATCTTAATTGATTCACCCATATCGAATACAAAAATTTCACCGCCATCTCCCATAGCGCCTGCCTCTAAAACCAGCTGACAAGCTTCAGGAATAGTCATAAAAAAACGGGTAATATCTCTATGCGTAACGGTTAACGGACCGCCAGCTTTAATTTGGGTTCTAAACAACGGTATTACGGAGCCATTAGAACCTAAAACATTTCCAAAACGCGTAGTAACATATTTTGTTGTCCCTTTTCTGTTTAAGCAATTGATATACATTTCAGCAATACGCTTGGTGGCTCCCATCACATTTGTTGGGTTCACCGCCTTGTCTGTTGAAATCATTACAAATTTTTCCGCCTTGTATTTCATAGCCATATCAGCTATTATTTTAGTCCCGGCTACATTCACATGCACTGATTCATAAGGGTTTTCTTCCATGAAAGGTACATGTTTGTAGGCTGCAGCATGAAAAACAGCTATTGGTTTGAATTTCTTGAAAATTAAATCCATTCTTTTTCTATTGCGAACATCGGCCACAATACAAGTGATGTTTTTTAAACCTTTATTAATTAAAAATTGCTGAAGGTTGTACAATTCAGATTCAGATTGATCAATCAGGATTAGTTGATTGTACTTGTAATTGGTTAACTGCAGCACAATCTCACTCCCTATAGAACCAGCTGCACCAGTAATTAGAATGGTCTTTTTATCAAATTCTTTATGTAGTAATGGATTGTCTAAAGAAATTGGTTGTCTTCCCAATAAGTCCTCTATCCTTACCGCTTTAATTTGCTTAACCTTAAAATCTCCTTGCATCCAAGTTTTTGCGGGTGGTACAATTTTCACCTTCACAGGAAGTAGCGAAAGCTTGTCAACAATTGCTAGTAACTTTGAGGTTCTAATTTTTTGAATGGATAAAATAATTTCATCAACAAGTTTTTCTTCAATGAATTCAGTAGATAATTTACCAGTGTGATATATGGGTAAATTATTGATTTTTTTTCCTGCTTTTTTAATATTATCATCAACAAAACCAATCACTTGAACTTTACTTTCTTTGTCATCTCTTAAAACCGAGTAGGTTAACAAACCGGCCTCTCCTGCTCCATAAATCAACACACGCCTATCTATTCTTAAATCTGAAACAACAAGATGATATAATTCTTTATATAAAAATCTACTAGAGATCAGAATAATAATATTTAATAACCAATGAATTATTAAAATGGAAATAGGAATGGTAAAAGTTGGATAAACTTGGAATTTTCGATTTACAAACACTAAACCTACCAACAAAATAAAAATGACAGCACTTGCAATCGTAACATTTATGGCATCCCTAATTCCTGTATGCCTAATAATTCCTCTGTAAGAACCTGTTAAAAAAAAAGCAATTATGGAGGTCATTAAAACAATGGACAACTGATAACCTAATTGCGATTTATCAAAACCTAAGTCAAAATTGAAACGTATTAAATAGGCTACAATAAACATATTTAATACAATATAGCAATCAATAATTAATACAAACCAGCGTGGTGTATTTTTTTTAATCAATCTTTTTAATAATCTTTTCATAATAAATAAAAAAGTTATTTATTTCACAATTTTAATTGCGCAAATATAAGCTAATAAAACAATTCTATAAGCTTATTCAATTATGTTTTTAACACACGTAACAATTCTTAATAATTCTTTATTGGTTAAATTAGAACCACTTGGCAAACACAAACCCCGTTCAAACAATTCTTCAGAAACACCATTCGTAAAAGATTCATATTTTTCAAATAGTGGTTGCAGATGCATCGGTTTCCATAATGGCCG
>JADWMI010000021.1:0-13773 GCA_015767395.1 Bacteroidota bacterium
AACCTTTGCTCTGAATGTGTTATTCCCTATATATTTAACATAATGGGGATTATAATACAAATTATGACATATTCATTTTTATAGTTGTTTAGCCAAATTAATAGTTATAATTGTATATTCTACTAAATATCACAGAAGCTTACTATTTATATACGGTATTTAGCATTTGGTTTAAGAAAATTTTAAATACGCAATTATCAAGTAAAATTCTAACTCAATTTGTAGCTGTAATTTACACACAACTTTTTTATTTTATTTTTGAGTTAAAAAATGCAAATAAGTTAATATGAAATCACCCTTTATTAATACCCGAAAAATCACTATATTAGAATAAATAAATTTTAAAAAGAATAAATTTATTGGAATGGCCTTTATCTAACATTTTTTTGTTTGGTAGTTGTCCATTTGACAAAGAAAATTGAAGATCTGAAGAAATATTAAGAATCATTGTAAATTCAAATGGTCATGGCACAAATTATAAAAACGCTTGTTCCAATCCCTCCAAAAACTAAATTTTCTATTCTTGAAATTTTGCTATTTACAGTACTTATTTCAATTGTACTTTATTTTGGTCAAACACTATTTATTCCGTTAAGTTTTTCAATGCTTATTAGCTTTGTTCTTTATCCATTATGCAAATGGATGGAAAAAAAAGGAGTCAATAGAAACGTAAGTATCTTATTGTCCATTTCTATAGTTTTCATTTTATTTGGAGCTTTCGCTTATTTGCTATTTTTACAAATTGAAGAATTTCTTCAGCAATGGTTAGTATTCAAGGTGAAATTTGTAGAATCATTAGCGCAATTGAATATTTTCCTTGAAGAACGATATGGAATTAAATTTGAAGGCTTGTCTGAACTACCAAAAAATATGATTAACAACTCCAGTATTCAGATTTTTGATTCTATAATAAATGTGACCTATTCAATTTCAATGTCATTCTTTTTTCTGATTATAATACCTGTTTTTTCGACGCTCATACTTTATTACCGACAGATGTTGACAAATGTGTTGTACAAAATTTTTCCTTCAGACAAAAAAAAGTCCATTCACGAAATCCTAATTGAAACAATTAAAACGTATTATAATTTTGTTAAAGGTATGTTGTTAGTGTATCTTATTGTGGGTATTTTGAATAGTATTGGACTGGCTATTATTGGTATTCCAAACCCTGTTGCTTTCGGGTTTATCGCTTCAATTCTAACATTTGTTCCTTATATTGGAATTATTATTTCCTCTCTTTTACCAATGGCAATTTCGTGGATAACATTTGACTCAATGTGGTACCCTTTGGGTATCATTTTGGTTTTTACAATTGTTCAATTACTGGAGGCAAACATTATTTTTCCTTTGGTTGTTGGTAACCGGTTAAAAATTAATCCGCTTGTTATTATTATTGTCATTATTGCTGGCGGAATTTTATGGGGAGCCGCAGGCTTAATTTTATTCATTCCGTTTATAAGTATCATAAAATTAATTGCCGATCGTACAGAAGGTTTAAAAGCACTGTCCTTGTTATTGGGAGGCCGCACATAAATTAAGTTTGGATTGTAATCTGACCTTAAAGTAATATTATATTTGAAAGTACTAAATTTTTCTAATCTATGTAAAATTGAGTTATTGAATTTTCCTGCCATAAGAATTAATAAAATTAGACGAGCCCTTATACTGGTCAAATGTATAATACAGCGTTGATTGTGAAAGTACTCCCTATTAAATTATTTTAATAAGCTTCCTTTTAGTATAGAAATAGAATTTAATAAAAGACCTTTAAAAAAGGTATTTGTACTTCCTAATTCACTCCTACCAAGCAATTGGTTTGTAATCCTTTAAAAATTTCCCACACCAATGTTTCCCCGTATTAATACCTTCAAACAAAGGATCTAAGACTCGGGCCGCTCCATCAACAATATCTAAAGGTGGTTGAAAGTCGAACTGTTCTTGTTTCATTTTTGCCAGATCTGCCGGATCTTCATCGGTTACCCAGCCAGTATCTACAGCATTCATAAAAACCCCATCTTTTGCCAATGTACCTGATGATGTATGTGTTAGCATATTCAAAGCTGCTTTTGCCATATTGGTATGCGGATGCCTGTCTTCTTTGAAATTTTTATAAAACTTGCCTTCCATGGCAGAAACATTGATAATGTGTTTTTGACCTGTATTGTCTTTCAGCATTAATTCAGAAAGTCGATTGCATAAAACAAAAGGTGCCACTGAATTAACAAGCTGCACTTCAATCATTTCAGTTGTTTCAATTTGGCCTAATTTTAAACGCCAACTGTTTACTTTCCGCAAATCTACCTGTTGTAAATCCGCATCTAATTCACCTTCCGGAAAAACTTCTTTTGAAACCAAAGCTTTATCAAAACTATATGGAATCTGTGATAACTTTGCTGAAGCGCTTAACCCTATTCCGGGTTCAGGTCCATGCCATGAAACAGGCATGTTTTGATTGGATGAAGCCCCACTTGTTAATATTTTTAATTCTTGTAAACAATTATGATGATCTAGTAATAATGCTTTCGCAACAACTGGAAGTGTTTCAAATTGTTGTTCTTCATTTTCCATTAAATGCTGGTAAAACCCTGATGGTCTTCTTACTGTTTGCGCTGCATTATTGATTAATATATCTAAACGCTTATATTTTTGCTCAATAAAATTGCAGAAAATCTCAACACTTGGAATGTGTCTTAAATCAAGTCCATGTATTTTTAAACGATGTCCCCATTCCGTAAAATCAAGCTCTTTTGAAAATCGCAATGCGGAATCTACAGGGAAACGAGTAGTTGCAATTACCGTAGCTCCCCCTCTTAAAAGCATTAAAGTAATGTGATAACCAATTTTTAATCTAGAACCTGTAATTACGGCTATTTGTCCTTTTACATTAGCAGTTTGAAACCGCTTGGCGTAATTTAAATCGCCACAATCACTGCACATAGCATCATAAAAATGATGCATTTTAGTAAAGGAAGTTTTACATACATAGCAGTTTTTAGGCGTTTCAAATTCAACCTGTGCTTTTAAATGTAATTCGCTAACGGCTAATAATTTAGGAGCGGTAAAAATAACCGATTCACGTGCGTTTCTAATACCTGTTTCCTTACGTGCCGTTTTCTCTTTTGCTGCTAATTTTCGTTTAGCGGCCTTTTTACCATCCTTTTTTCTTCTTGAAAATTCATCACGATTGGGTCTGGAAAACAGGCCTGCAACTTTTATAAGCGCCGTTCTTTGCTCCTTTTCAATATCAAAAATCAGATGGGTGTTACTATTTAATTGTGATAAAGTTTCAATACATTTTTTTATTTCTTCTGAACTAATGACGTTCTCAACACTACTTTCCATTTTCTCCTCCATAACAAAACTTACACTTCTTTTAGCTGAAGTATTTAGAGCGCAAATATAGTTTTAATATATAGAGCATAACACTTGATTTTTTTAAGTTATATCACTAATTATAAAAAAATATTCAAAATTTCGATAAAAATCTATCAAACATTTGTATCTTGCGCGCTGTTTTAATAAAGGAATTTATCACTTTCGATTTACTTAAATATGATTTCTATCATTTTTAATTAATAGAAGATTTTATATATTTGCACTCTTTAAAAATAGTGGTTTTTCTACCCTGATTTAAAATCAAATTACATAACTAAATAATCCTTTAAATAAAGGAAATAGCATGAAGCAAAGAATATTAATTGTAAATAGTGGCGGTGACTGTCCGGGGATAAATGCGGTAATAAGAGCCATTGTGAAACGCGCTGCACTAGAAACAGACTGGGAAACAATAGGAAGTATCAATAGTTTTGATGGCATTTTATCAGAACCACTTGAAATAATGCCATTAACTGAAGAAAATGTTGAAGGAATTCATAATCAAGGAGGCACGATATTAACCACAAACAGTGAACGGAATCCATTTTCCTTTCCTGTAACGCAAGAAGACGGCACTGTAGTAAATGAAGACGTTTCTGATAAGCTTATATACAACCTCAAAGTTTTTGGCTTTGATGCGATCATTCATATTGCTGGAAATAAATCTCATAAAACGGCGCTTAAACTAGCTGAAAAAGGAGTAAATATTGTCACAATTCCAAAAACAATCAACAACGATTTAGCATTGACAGATTATTCTTTAAGTTTCCAAACGGCTGCGCAAGTAGCTACGGAAGCTATCGATAAATTAGTAACCACTGCAAATTCACATAACAGGGTTTTAATATTAGAAGTTATGGGTCGTGACGCAGGTTGGATAGCATTGCATTCTGCAATTGCAGGAGGTGCTGATGTTTGTTTAATTCCTGAAATACCTTTTAATATGGAAAAGGTAATTGAAAAATTAAAATCAAGATATAATGCTGAAGGCAGAGGTTTTGCCAATATAGTGGTAGCAGAAGGCGCGTATTATATAGATGAAGATGGAGCGGTAGTTTCTGGAAACATCGCGCTCAAAATTGCACATTATTTAAAAGAAGCGAATTTTGAAGCTGATATAAGAGAAACCATTCTTGGGCACTTGCAACGTGGTGGAACACCAAATGCATTTGATAGAATTTTAGCAACAGGTCTTGGTGTTAAAGCTTTTGAATTGGTTAAAGAAAAGAAATTCAGTACCATGGCCATTCATAAAAACGGTGAAATGGACCATATAGATTTAAAAGAGGTTATTGACAATAGTAATAAAGTTAATTTGTCTCATAATTTAATCCATACTGCAAAAGGTGTTGGTATTAGTTTTGGAGATTAATTTTTGATGAAATAGATAAATATAGATAAAAAAGATACGAACAAATGAAGAAAAAAGTATTAGTATTAACCGGAGGAGGCGATTGCCCAGGATTGAATGCCGTTATTAGAGGTATTGTAAAAAGAGCAGCACAAACTGAAGATTGGGAAGTTGTTGGAAGTATACAATCATTTGATGGGGTTTTACGCGAACCTACTGAGATTATTGAGTTAACAGAAAAAAGTGTTTCTGGTATTCATTATCAAGGAGGTACTATATTGGGAACAACAACTAAAGGTGGACCACTAAACTGGCCTGTAAAAGAAAATGACGGCACCTATTCTTTTATTGATCGTTCTGATGAAATGATTCGTAAATTGAAACATATGGGTGTTGAAGCGGTGATAAGCATTGGTGGTGATGGATCGCAACGCATTTCACAAGTTCTTTTTGAAAAAGGATTGAATATTATAGGTGTTCCTAAAACAATTGACAACGATTTATCATCTACCGATTATACTTTTGGATATCAAACTGCAGTTCAAATTGCTACAGAAGCTGTTGACAGACTGGTAACCACAGCTGCATCGCACAACCGTGTAATTATACTTGAAGTTATGGGACGTGATGCAGGATGGATTGCTTTAAGTTCTGCAATCGCTGGTGGCGCTCAAATTTGTTTAATACCTGAAATTCCTTATGATATAAACAAGGTTTTAGGTGAAATTAACAATCGCTTTAAAGATGGGAAAGGCCACGTAATTATTGTTGTTGCGGAAGGTGCTAAGCCAATTGATGGTGGTGCTTTAGCGGAAGAAAGTGATGAAATTGGGAATGCTAACCTAAAATTAAGCGGTGTTGCTAATAAATTATTAAAAGATTTAAAAGCTGCTGGTTGTAATGCAGATATGAGAGAAACTGTTCTTGGCCACTTACAACGTGGTGGCGTTCCAATTGCTTTTGACCGTATTTTAGCCACTCAATTTGGTGTTAGTGCTATGGAATTAGCCCTTGAAGGAGATTTTGGTAAAATGGTAGCCTACCAACACCCAAGTATTGTTGCTGTTCCGTTTTTAGAAGCCATTAGCGAATACAACATCGTAGAACCGGACTCTTCTTTAGTGCTTACTGCACGTGGCGTTGGAATGTGTTTAGGTAATTAGTACAATTTTTAAAAACCTCCTTCTTTAATAAATAAGGGGGGGGCTTAATTCTATATATTAAGCCTGAAATTTCAAAATTACATGCTTAGGTATTTTTTAACTGCTCCCAATTTACTATTTACATGTAGTTTTTTGTAAATATTCTTAGTATGGTGACGCACTGTATCTATGCTAATAAATAATTCGTTGGCTATATTTTTAAATGGTAACCCTTCAGACAAGGCATGCAAAACTTCTATTTCACGAGCTGATAGTTTTTCAAAACCATCAACTTTATGTTGTTTTCGAGGATTGAAATAATTAATAACTTTTTTTGCAATAACAGGTGAGATTGGGGCGCCTTCTTCTAAAATTTGCTGGACACCAGTTTTAATTGAAAGCAGTGGAGTGTTTTTTAATAAATACCCATCGGAACCTGCTTTTAAGGCATCAAAAACATGTTTATCATCTTTATAAATAGTCAACATTATAATGGAAACATTTGGAAATTGATGTTTTATATGGTGAATACCTTCAATTCCAGACATTCCGGGTAAATTAATATCTAATAAAACCACATCTAATTGCGGACTATGACTTACATTTTTAAGAAATTCTTCAACAGAATCTACGGCAATTTTACAAGAAAATAGTGGGTCATCATTAAAATAAGTTTCTACCCCTTCTCTAATAACCTTATTGTCTTCGACTATTGCTATATTTAGAATTTTCATTTTTCAGTCATTTCAGTTCTTGCCAATTTTTAAATATAATCAAAATAAAAGTAATTGTAACTACATGTTGATGTAGTTAATCAATACAAATAATCAAATAACAATTCAATTGTAAAACCATCCTCAATAGATATCTTTAAATTTGCTTTTATTTTCTCTGCTCTTGATTTCATGTTCTTAATACCATTTCCATTAAGTCTATTTTCCGATTTTGAGATTAAAGTACCATTATCTTTTACAATCAATTTTAAATTATAATTATCCTTTGTTATACGAACATCAACGTGTGTTGCATTTGAATGCTTCGTAATATTTGTAATGGCTTCTTTAAAAATTAAAAAAACATGCCGTCTGTGATCTTGGTTCAGATAAATTGGATTTTTACTTTCAACTGTTTTAAATGAAAATGTAATATCGAGTGGCGGTAATAATAAAAACAGCACATCTTGCATTCTATCCGATACATTTTGAAGCCCGTTATTTTTGGAATCAATGGCCCATACAACATCGCTTAAAACATCCACAGCTCCCCTACTCTGAATCGCTATTTCATTTAAAAAATCATCTTTTTCTTTACTATCAACTTTCTCTCTAATAAGTTCTGATCTAATGGCAATTCCTGTTAAAGAACTACCGAGTTCATCATGTAAATCTCTTGAAATTCGCAACCTTAAATTATCCAATTTTTTAATATGGTATAGTTCGTACCTTCTCATAGAATATAAGAATAATAGAAATAACAATCCTAAAGATGTCAAAAACCACCATTTTTTATAAAATATTTGACTCACTTTTATAGGTAATGAAATGGTTTGCTCATTCCACATACCATAATTTGTAGAAGCCATAACTTCTAATTGGTAATCTCCTGGTTGAAGATTTGTAAACGACAAAATATTGGTTTTTTTTAGTACACGCCAATCTGAATGCAAACCAATAAATCGATATTTGAAAGTATTATTTTTGGGTTTAAAATAATCGCTTAAAGAAAACTCAAAATTAACAAAGGAATTACTATGTGGTATTTCTATAGGTTTTAAATTACTATTATCAATATTAGCATAATAGACGCTGTCTTTTATTGAATTGAACCAGCGAACACTTGTAATATTTAGGTTTATATTTGTTTTAGTCACTTCGAAATTTTCAGGTGTAAAACTTGAAACTCCATTTTGACCACCAAAAAAAACATCTCCAGTTTTTGTTTTTAATTGTGATGATGTGATAAATTCATTTCCTGCCAATCCATCATATTCATAAAAATTAAGAATTTGAGAACTTATCGTATCGTACCTTGACAAACCGTTTAAAGTGCCAATCCATAATTCATTTTTTGCTCCTGACAACAAAGAATATGTCGTATTGTTAGCCAAACCATTAGATTCGTTAATTATTGAAATTTTATTAGTGTTAATATCATATTTCACTAAACCATTAGCCTGTGTAGATAACCATAACGTATTATCTACCAGTAATATGGAACGAATTTCATATGGAATGTTATTGATTTTGGATCCTTTTACAACTAAAGAATTTTCTGTAGTATTGAATAAAACATGGTACAAACCTGTACTAGAACCTATCCATAGCTCATTGCTATTATATGGCTTGATATCAAAAATGAGATCATTTTTTAAAAAGTCAGAAGTAAATTTTTCATCTATAACACGTCTTGTTTTCCCTGTTTTCTCATTGTAGTATAAAAGTCCTTCAGACGTTCCAATCCACAATATGTTATTTGATCCCTTAAATAATTTATAAACACGTGTGTTATCAGGAAGTGTTTTATTTAAACTAACAAAAGATTTACAACTATTTGTTTTCTTATTATAAATAGCAACTCCATTTCCTTGTGTTCCAATTAAAAGATTGGTTGCATCATATTCAATTAAAGCATAAGGTTGAAAATCTAAACAATTTAACCAATTTACATTGATAAACTCCTTTTGTTCTTTATTAAATTTATATAGCCCTTTTTGACTTATGGCATAAATTACACCCGTATGATCCTGAATAATGGATCTCATTTTAGCTGTATTAATACCCTTTTCATTATATAAATATCGGTTAAACAAAAAATGTTCTTTTTTTAATTTATATAAGCCATTGGTTGAACCTATCCAAAGTAAACCTGTATTATCAATAAAAAAACAGTTCCCCCAAACATTTTCATTTTGTACTACAGTTTCAGAAAGAACCTTTAAATCTTCATTTTTTAAACTATAGAAACTCCCTAATTGGGAGCCTAAATAAACCGTGTTTTCATCATCGGTAAAGGCCAATCCATGAAAATCTGAAATACTTTTATTTATATTATTTAGTAGTTTGAAACTTTCGGATAAAGAATCATATATATATATATCACTTTTTTCAGTCAAATAAATATTGGTTTCTATTTTGAAAACAATTGGAGTACGACTAGAGGTTTCAAAAATTGTTTTTTGAACTAGATTGTTGTTCTTTAATTTTATGAGTACGGTCTTCATCACCAAAGGATTTCCATCCATTATTTCAAGCAATAAATTCCCTTCTGATATTTCAATAATCTCATTTACCTTGCAAGTACTGCTCACATTTGTAAGATCAAAATTTTGAAAACTTTCATTTCCCAAATATTTGCTTATTTTGTTGGTATTATATCCAATCCAAACAGCATTGGTTTTATCTTTAAAAATGCTTGTTACATAATTATTTGCAATACTGTTATCAATATTGTCATTGTATATTAAACTAACATTTGTATTTGTATTTGTATTTAAAATATTAATACCCCCTTTAGACCCAATCCATAATTGGTCTTTATCTATTAACAATGCCATTATATTGTTATTTAAAAGTGAAGGCGTTGTATTTATATTATATGGAATAAAGTGATACCCATCATATTTGTACAGGCCTAAGTTTGTTCCAATCCATAAAAAACCATTTGAATCTTGAGCGATGCTTGTAATGTTCTTATTTTGTAGTTCAGTATCAAAAGTAACATTCTCAATGGTACTATACCTCTGTGCCTTTAGGCTACCAAGAAAACCTAAAAAAATAAGAATACATAAACTAAAATTTCTATTAAAAATCATAACATTATTACGGTAGGAACCTTTTTACTTCATAAAACATAATTGAAAGATAGTATATTTTTTCAATAGTTTATCATAAAAAAAGTTGTGGTCATTTCCTAAATTACTGAAAACCACATATTAATGTAGTTGATTTCACTTAATTCTAAGCGTACATTTACCTTAATTAAAATATTAATTATAGCTATATTAAAAACAATAAAAATTTAACCGAAAAATTATTAATCATGAAAAATTTAAAAGTATTAGCATTTGTATTGGTCTTTGTAATTTCAACAACAAGTTTATTTGCAACTGACGTAGTACCCGACATACCTGTAAAACAAATAAGAACTCAAGTAGCTGATTTATTTGTTGATGCAGATTTTACTATTGAAAAAGAAATAATTGTAAATATTGTTTTTACCTTTAGTTCTGAAGGTGATATTGTAGTTTTAAAAGTTGATTCTAAGGATAGAGATGTGTTAGATTATGTTTCTAAATATATGAATCACAAAATGATCCAAACACCTGGGGAACCAAATAGGTTATTTACATTACCACTGCGTATAACTAAGTCTTAATCAAATTATTGGATCAAGATTTATTTGCTAAAATAAAAACTACATAATGATGTAGTTGTGTTACCACTTAGTATAGTGTAACTTTAAAGTATTAAAATCAAAAACATATTATTATGAAAACCATAAAAATATTGGCAATAGCCTTACTAATTGGAACATCAAGTTTGTTTGCAACAACGATGCAGTTCCCACCTCATAATAATACCAAGCATCCTGTGAGCAAATCTGATTTTGAAACTAAAAAAGATAAAAAAGCAAGTAAAAAGGAGCTATCTGAAAAGATTGTTTATACTTCTTCTAACAATAATAAATTGTATAATTTAAATTATAACAACAAAGAATTGCTATTTAAAGAAACGCAGCTTGCGGCAATAAAAAATAGCGCTGCATTTATGCCTGCTATTATTGGAAAAGAATAAGCAAGTCAATACTAAAAGTAAAAAAACTCAAATCTAAACGGTTTGAGTTTTTTTATGGATAAATGTATTGAATCTTGGCATTTATTAAATAAGACCTAATTAAATTAAGATAGCTGCTAAAACACCTTAATTAAGAATTATTTAATTTTAAATTATATTATCTTTGTAAGCTATATGCAAAAGAAAATAAACATAAAAAATAAAAAAGCTCGTTTTGAATACGAGCTATTAGATAAGTACATTGCTGGAATACAATTAACAGGTACTGAAATTAAATCAATACGGGAAAGTAAAGCGCGTATAACAGAGAGCTTTTGTGAATTTAATGAAAAAGGAGAGTTGTTTGCCATCAATATGTTTATTGAAGAGTATTTATATGGTCACTCCTATAACCATAGTCCTAAAAGTGAACGAAAATTACTTTTAAATAAAGGAGAACTAAAAAAACTACAAAAAGAAGTACAAAATGTTGGTTTAACAATTATTCCGCTTCGTTTATTCTTAACTGAAAAAGGATGGGCTAAATTAGAAATTGCGCTTTGTAAAGGAAAGAAAAATTACGATAAACGAGAAGTCATTAAGGACAGAGCTAACAAAATAGATTTAGCGCGTATCAAGAAGAATTTTAATTAACACAATGGTTTTGGCAACATATTTTAAGTTAGTTCGATGGAAAAATTTGTTGTTAATTGTATTTGTTTTTTTTGTGTTAAAGTTTTCGTTCTTCAGCACATTACAAATCCAAACAAAACTTTCGATAGTTGATTTTTTATTATTGTTATTATCCGTATTAGCTATTACAGCTGCTGGTTATATAATTAATGATATTTTTGATGTTAAAACAGATCTAATTAACAAACCTACAAAAGTTATTGTATCACAAAAAATCTCGTTAGAAACGGCAAAAAAATGGTATAAAACTACAAATACTGTTGGAATTGTTTTAGGAATTGCATTGTGTATAAAAATTAGCAAACCAACACATTCATTTATTTTTATTGGTATCTCACTACTTCTCTATTATTATTCAAAAAAAATAAAAACCACTCCGTTTATAGGCAATTTCTTAGTGTCATTATTAATAGCGTTTAGTGTGCTAATCTTTCCTTTGTTTGAAATCGAATTGATTGCTAAAAATAATATTCAAAATTTAGCAACTCAAATAATTTGGATGCTCTTCTTTTTCGCTTTCAGTTTAAACTTAATCAGAGAAATAGTTAAAGATATTGAAGATGTAAATGGGGATTATAGCTTAAAAATGAATACATTGCCTATTTTATTAGGGAGCTTAAGAACTCGTAGCTTGGTTTTGTTTTTATGCATTGTTCCAATTGGGTTATTGCTTTTTATTATACTTAAATACAGCTCAATTTATAAATTTACTGTCTTATATTTATTGCTTTTTGTATTGATGCCTTTGTTGTATTTCACTGTTAAATTGAGATCTGCAAAGAAAAAAACTGAATTTCATAAACTTAGCCTATTGTTAAAAATTATCATGCTTTTAGGAATCAATTCATTACTTATCTTTTCAATTACATTATAAAATGCTTACAGATAAATTTAAAAATATAAATATAATATTGGCCTCCGGTTCACCAAGGCGCCAAGAATTATTCAAAGAATTAGGCCTAGCGTTTTCAATTCAAGTGAAGGAAGTAAATGAAGTATACGCTTCATCACTAAAAAAAGAAGAAATAACCAACTATTTGTCTGAATTAAAGGCCTGTGCATTTGAAAATGATTTAAATGAAAATGATTTATTGATAACCTCCGATACCATTGTTTGGTTAAATAAAAAAGCATTGGAAAAGCCTAAAGATGAAAAAGCAGCCATTGAAATGTTGCAAGCGCTATCAGGAAGCAAACATAAAGTAATTACCTCTGTTTGTTTAAAAACAAAAAACAAGCAACATGTTTTTTCAGATGTTACTACTGTTTATTTCAAGGAATTATCAAATAAAGAAATTAATTTTTATGTTGAAAATTATCATCCTTTTGATAAAGCTGGAGGCTATGGAATACAAGAATGGATAGGATTTATAGGGGTTACAAAGATAAAAGGAAGTTATTTTAATGTTATGGGACTTCCTGTTCATAAATTATATGAAGAATTAATGAAATTTCAGTTTGATATCGTTTAATATCATTATTTTTGAGCTTTTAATTAAATAATAAGAATGAAAAAATACACATTTACAGAACAGAAAGATACCAGATCAGGATTTGGTGCAGGATTGGCAGAATTGGGAAGAACAAATCCAAATGTAGTTGCACTTTGTGCAGATTTGATAGGTTCTTTAAAAATGGATAAATTTATTGAAGAAAATCCTGAAAGATTTTTTCAAATAGGAATTGCAGAGGCCAATATGATTGGTATCGCTGCCGGATTAACAATAGGTGGAAAAATTCCTTTTACTGGTACATTTGCTAATTTTTCAACTGGAAGAGTTTATGATCAAATTCGTCAGTCAGTTGCCTATTCAGATAAAAATGTGAAAATATGTGCTTCTCACGCAGGGTTAACTTTGGGTGAAGATGGTGCAACACATCAAATTTTAGAAGATATTGGTTTGATGAAAATGTTACCTGGTATGACTGTAATTAACACGTGTGATTACAATCAAACAAAAGCTGCTACTATTGCAATTGCAGATTTTGAGGGTCCTGTTTATTTGCGTTTCGGACGCCCAGTAGTTCCTGTATTTATGCCTGAAAATGAAAAATTTGAGATTGGAAAAGCGATTCAATTAACCGAAGGAACAGATGTAACTATTGTTGCTACAGGACATTTGGTTTGGGAAGCTTTACAAGCATCAGAACAACTAGAAGCTATGGGAATTAGTGCTGAAGTAATTAATATTCATACAATTAAACCATTAGACGATGAAGCAATATTAAAATCTGTTTCTAAAACAGGTTGTATTGTTACTGCCGAAGAGCACAATGTTATTGGCGGATTAGGAGAAAGTGTATCTCGATTATTGGTTCAAAATAAATTAGTGCCTCAAGAATTTGTAGCTGTAAACGATAGTTTTGGTGAGTCTGGAACGCCAGCACAGTTAATGGAGAAATACAAGTTAAACGACAAAGCAATTGTTGAAGCTGT